>JANOLA010000143.1:0-4343 GCA_031419535.1 Burkholderiales bacterium
TGACGACGAAGGCGGTGCGCGACGGCGACTCCTACGTCATCAACGGCCGCAAGCAGTGGTGCAGCTACGGCGTGGTGGCGGAGTTCATCGTGCTGTTTGCGCTCTTTCGCATACGCGACCGATGCATCCAGCGCCCCTTGCGCCAGCCCCACCGCCTGCGCGCCGATCGTCGGGCGGTTCAGGTCCAGCGCGCGCATGCTCGCCTTGAAGCCCTTGCCCTCTTCGCCCACCAGGTTCTCGACGGGCACACGCACGTTGTCCAGAAAGATCGGCGTGTTCGGCGCGCCGCGCCAGCCCATCTTGCGCTCGTGCCGGCCGAAGCTGATGCCTTTCATTTTCTTCGGCTCGAGCACGAAGGCGCTGATGCCCTCGGCCCCGCTCGTTCCGCTGGTGCGCGCGAACAGCACGATGAACTCCGCCACCACGCCGTAGCTGCACCACTGCTTGCGGCCGTTGATGACGTAGGAGTCGCCGTCGCGCACCGCCTTCGTCGTCATCGCGCCCACGTCGGAGCCGGCCTGCGGCTCGGACATTGCGATCGCCGTGACCACACCGCCCTTCGCGACGATGGGCAAGAAACGTTGCCGCTGCTCCTCCGAGCCGAAGTGCAGCAGCGGCATGATGAACATCGTGTTCAGCCCGGCGATGGAGCCGCACGCGGGCGAATGGCGCGAGACCTCTTCGCGGGCGATGCACATCATCGTCAGGTTGCCCTCGGGGCCGCCGTAGCGTTCGGGCACCCACAACTGCATCAACCCCATCTCGCCGAACAGCTTCACCAACTCCAGCGGGAAGCGGTCTTTCTCGTCCACTTCGGCGGCGATCGGCGCGACGTGCTTTTCCGCCATGCGCCGGATGCTGTCGCGAAACGCGAGTTGTTCTTCGGTGAGTTTCATCCGCGAAGTCTGCGGCCCACCCCCGCATCGGCCAAGCCATTGGCACGGCACAGCATCTGTGCGCCTAACGCCATGCACTTCGCGCGGTTCCGATGCAGCATCGGGCCATGCCCAGCCAACCCACCCAAGCCGGCGCACTCGACGGCCTGCGCGTGCTCGACTTCACCATCATGCTCGCCGGCCCGTACTGCACGCGGCTGCTCGCCGACCTGGGCGCCGACGTCGTCAAGATCGAGCCGCCTGACGGTGACGACATGCGCCAACGCGCGCCACTGCGCCCGGCGCGCGACGGCAGCGCAGCCCAGCACAGCACCTACTTCGGCCAGCTCAATGCAGGCAAGCGCAGCCTCGCGCTCGATTTGAAGAACGCGCAGGCCATCGCCGTCGTGCAACGCCTGGCCGAGCAGGCAGATGTGCTGGTCGAGAACTTCCGCCCCGGCGTGATGCAGCGTCTCGGCCTGGGCTACGGCGAACTCGCGGCACTGAACCCGAAGCTGATCTATTGCTCGATTTCCGGTTACGGCCAATCCGGCCCCGGCGCCGAGCGCGCCGCCTACGCGATGATGGTGCAGGCCGCGAGCGGGTTTGATCGCAGCCTGATGCGCTACGCGGGCGACCGCGATCGCCCCGCGCCGAGTGCGGTGTTCGTGGCCGACCTGCTGGGCGGCGTGAACGCCTTCGCCGCGATCCAGACGGCCCTCGTGCAGCGCGCGCGCACCGGCACCGGGCAACGCATCGACGTGGCGCTGATGGACGGCATGCTGAACCTGCTGGTCTACGAGATGCAAGAAGCGCAGTTCCCGGTGGCAGCGAAGCGGCCGTCGTACGGCCCGGTGCGAACGCGCGACGGCGACCTGCTGATCGCCCCCATCACGCAGCGCAACTTCGAAGCGCTGTGCGAGGTGACCGGCCTGGCCGCGCTGCGCGACGACCCACGCTTCGCGACCGTGCCCTCACGCGGCGCGAACTGGAAGACGATGATGGAGGTGGTGGAACAGTGGACCTCGCCGCGCAGCCGCGCCGAGTGCCTGCGCGCGCTCGACGCCGGCGGCGTGCCCTGCGCCGCCTACGCCGATCCCGGCGACGCGCTCGGCGACGAGCACCTGCGCCAACGCGGCCTGTTCTGCGAAGTGCAAGACGCCGCGGGCGGTTTCACCGGCGTGAACCCGCCGTGGCAGATGAGCGGCACGCCAAGCCACGTGCGCGGCTGGGTGCCGGGGGTCGGCGAACACACCGAGGAGGTGCTGCGCGACACCTTGAATCTGGACGCCGTCGCGCTCGAGCGCCTGCGCGCGGCAGGGGTGTTCGATGGCCCCGCGAAAGCGTGATCGGCAACGCCGTGCGCGCAGCGCTCACGCGTAACCGGGCGGCGCGACGAACCCTCCGAACTCACGCTCCAGCATCCCAGCGAAAGCGAGCACGGTGCGGTCTTCGAGATACGGTCCGATGATCTGCACGCCGATCGGCAGCGTGCTGTCGTTGCGGTCGATCGGCAGCACCGCGGCCGGCAGCCCGGCACTCGTCGCCGGGGCCGCCCAAACCAGCCCGACGTCGATGTAGGGGAATGGCTTGCCGTCGATCTCCAGGCGCCGCGCCTCCTGCGGTTCCGAGGGGTCGTGCGCGAAGGCCGTCACCGGCATCGTGGGGCACAGCACGACGTCGACTTCGGCGAACAGCGCGCGCCACTGTTGCTGCTGGCGTGAGCGCGCGACGTCGGCGAGCACCCAGTCGCGGTGGCTGAGTGCGATGCCACGCGCGCGTTCGGCGGCGAGGCTGCGGTCGTCGGGCGGCAGCGTCGCGGCGATGCCGCGCAAGCGCTCGTACAGTTCGCTCGGCCAGGTGCCGGCCGTGAACGACATGAGAAGCCGCATGTAGATCCGCGCGATATCGGCCAGATCGGGCAGCAGGCGATGGCTGCGCTCAACCTTGACGCCGGCGCGCTCGAGATTGCCCGCGAGGCGCTCGAGCGCCAGCCGCACCGGGCTCGATGTCGGCACAAGCGGATGTTGATCGAGCAGGAGCACGCGAAAGCTCTTCAGCGCCTGCTGCCGTGGCGGGCGCAGCGCGAGCCGGTAGCCGACGCCGGTGGTCAACTCGTCGGGGCCGGCGATGACGTCGAAGAGGCGCTCCACATCGGCGATGCTGCGCGCCATCGGTCCGACGACGGCGAGATCGTTCTCGCGCGGCAGCGGCGGCACGCCGGGCGGCGTGTGGCCGCGGCCCGGCACGACGCCGAGCGAGGGTTTGAGCGCGGCTACGCCGGTGAAGTGCGCCGGCACACGCAGCGAACCGCCGATGTCCGAACCGAGCGAGAGCGCACCGAACCCCGCGGCGAGCGCCGCCGACGACCCGCCCGACGACCCGCCCGGCGTGCGTTCCAGGTTCCACGGGTTGCGCGTGACGCCGTGGATGGCGTTGTAGCTTTGCCAGTCGGCCAGCGCCAGCGGCACGTTGGTCTTGCCGAGGATCACCGCGCCGGCGCCGCGGGCGCGCGCGACGATCAGCGCGTCTTCGTTGGCCGTGAAGCCTTTCGCCTGCGCAATGCCCCACGTGGTGGGCAGGCCGGCGACATTGAACGAGTCCTTCACCGTCATCGGCACGCCAAGCAGCGGCCGGTTGTCGCCGCGAGCCAGCGCGGCATCGGCCGCCTTCGCCGCGTCGCGAGCCCGATCAAAGTCGCGCGCGACCACGGCGTTCAGGCTCGCGTCGAGCCGTTCGATGCGTGCGATCACGCGCTCGGTCAGCTCGAGCGCCGAGAAGCGCCGCGCGCGCAGCGCCTCGACGATCTGCGTCGCCGAGAGGTATTCGGGCGTGTCGGCAGCCTGGGCGCTGCCAGCGGCGGCGAGGGCTGCCGCCCCGGCGAGGATCTCACGGCGTGTCAGGTGGCTCATGGCGACAAGCTCCGGCCCGATGTTGAGTGGGCACATTGGGCGCATGATGCATCATCGTCTTGTCATGGCGCCCGCCGGGGCGGGCTCATCCGATGCGCAATCTCCGCGCGCTGAGCGTCAGCTCAATTTGGGCGCGCAGCTGCTCAAGTTCGGCCATCGACAACGGCGTTCGGGTCGGGTTCGCCGGCCTGGTGACCGGGACGCTGTCGCTGCGCTTCGACGGCAAGCCTTCGGCCCACAATCCCCGCATGGGCCGCGCCGATCTCCACCTGCGCCAGGTTCTCGCCGCGATGGCGGGGCCGGCGGCGCGGCCGCGCGAGGACCAAGCCGCGGCGGTGGCGGCGCTGGTCGAGCAGCGCGCCCGGGTGCTCGTGGTGCAGGCCACCGGCTGGGGCAAGTCCGCGGTCTACTGGGCCGCGACTTCGGCCTTGCGGGCTGAGGGCAAGGGGCCCACGCTGATCGTCTCGCCGCTGCTGGCGCTGATGCGTGACCAGATCAGCGCCGCGGCGCAAGCCGGCTTGCGCGCGGCCAGCGTCAACTCCACCAACCTCGACGA
>JANOLA010000144.1:0-3889 GCA_031419535.1 Burkholderiales bacterium
ATTCAAACCGACAAGTATGAAGAGGCGTTGCGCCAGGGCATCAGCAAGCTGTGGGCCGGTGAAGACCCGCAGAAGATCCTCGACAAGGTGGCGGCGGATTGGGACGCGGTGACCGCGCAGGTTGGCGTGGACAAGCAAAAGCCCGTGTACGAAGCCTGGGCTGCGAAGTCGGGGGCTTATCCAAAGTAAGGCAACGTTCGCCCCTCACCCCAACCCTCTCCCGAAGGGAGAGGGAGCAATACCTCTCTCTCCTGCCCCCTAAGAAGAGAGCTCGGTGCCTGCGCAGGCCCTCAATCTGACAATCCGCGACCGCCGCTTCAAGTACTCGTTGATCGCGCCGTCGATCTTCGTGCTGCTGCTGATCGGCGTGTTCCCGCTCGTCTATCTGCTCGTCGTGAGCTTTCAGGGCATCACGATGACGATGAACGACACCAGCTTCCACGGCCTGCGCAACTTCGCGCAGCTCTTCAACGACACGCGGCTCTGGGAATCGTTGCTGCACACGCTCGCGTTCACGGCGATCGCGCTGCCGATCGAATTGATTCTCGGCCTGCTGATGGCTCAGTTGTTCATCGAACACCTGCCCGGGCGGCAGGTGTTCGTTGCCTTGCTCGTGCTGCCGGTGGTGGTGTCGCCCATCGTCGCCGGTGCCACTTGGAGCCTGATGTTCGACAACCGCTTCGGGCCGATCAACCAGGTGCTCGGCTGGATCGCCGGGAGCGAGGTGACTCTGCTCTGGACGATCAACCCGAACCTCGTCTACCCGGCGATCCTGGCCGCCGAAGTGTGGCAGTGGACGCCCTTCATGTTCCTGCTGCTGCTCGCCGCGCTGTCGGCGGTGGACAAGTCACAGCTCGAGGCCGCCGCGATCGACGGTGCCGGCTACTGGCGCACCTTCTTCCTCATCGTCTTGCCCGCCATCTGGCCGGTGATGGCGGTGGCGATTTTGATCCGCGGGTTGGACTTGTTCCGCCTGTTCGACATCGTGTGGGCGCTCACCAGGGGCGGGCCGGGAACGAGCACCGAAACGATCTCGATCTTCACCTACGTGAAGGGCTTTCAGCAGTTCGAGACCAGCTACACCGGCGCGGTGGCGCTGCTCATCATCGTCGCGCTGTCGGTGATCATGTCGCTCGCGCTGCGGCGCGTGGAGTTGTCGCGATGAAGCTGCGGCAGCGGCGCCAAACGATGCTTGCCCTGCGCTATGCAGCGGCAGTGCTGGTGACGGTGTTCTTCCTGTTCCCGATCTACTGGCTGTTCATGATGTCGTTCAAGACGGCCGACGAGATCTATGCGTACCCGCCGGTGTGGTGGCCGGCGAGCCTGCAATGGAGCAACTACGTCGTGCTGTTCAAGGACGGCGACGCGCGCACGGTTTGGAACAGCCTCGTCGTGTCGAGCCTGAGCACCGTGGCCGCGATGTTCCTCGGCACGATCTGCGCGTACAGCCTGGCGCGCTTCAAGACCGGCGGCGAGCACCTGGCGAACTGGATCATCTCGCAGCGCATGGTGCCGCCGATCGCCGTGGTGTTCCCGATCTTCCTGATCTACGTCTGGTTCCACTTGGTGGACACCTACTTCGGGCTGATCCTGCTCTACACGGCGTTCAACTTGCCGTATGTGATCTGGATGATGCGCGGCTACATTCTCGACATTCCCATCGCGCTCGAACACGCCGCGCTGGTGGACGGCTACACGCGCTGGCAGGTACTGTTGAAAGTGATCTTTCCGATGTGCCGCGCGGGCCTGTTCGCCACCGCCGTGTTCACCTTCGTGTTCGCGTGGAACGACTTCCTGTTCGCGCTCGTGCTCACACGCACCGAGGTCACCACCTACACGGTGCAGGTGACGCATTACTTCGGCGGGCAATCGAATTTCTGGGCGAAGATTTCGGCGATGTCGGTGCTGGGAACGGTACCGATCTTCATCGTCGTCGGTTTCATGCAGCGCTACCTCGTGCGTGGCATTTCGCTCGGCGCGGTAAAAGGTTAGAGGGAATAGAGGACTCAAAGCGTGGCTGACCTGAAGATCACTGCCCTGCACAAACACTACGGCGCAATGCACGCCGTGCGCGGCATCGACCTGGAGATTCCGGCGGGCGAGTTCACCGTGCTCGTCGGCCAATCGGGCTGCGGCAAGAGCACGCTGCTGCGCGCGATTGCCGGGCTGGAAGACATCAGCAGCGGCAGCATCGCGATCGCCGGCGAAGTGGTGAACGACCTGCCGCCGCGCGAGCGCGACATTGCGATGGTGTTCCAGAACTACGCGCTCTACCCGTACATGACGGTGTACGACAACATCGCGTTCGGGTTGCGCGCGCGCAAGACGCCGAAGGCCGAGATCGAGACCAAGATTCAAGCCGCGGCGAAGATGCTCGGCATTCACCACCTGCTGGAGCGGCACCCGCGCCAGTTGTCGGGCGGCCAGTTGCAGCGCGTCGCGATCGGCCGCGCGATCGTGCGCAACGCTCGTCTGTACCTGTTCGACGAACCGCTGAGCAACCTGGACGCGCAACTGCGCGACGAGATGCGCAGCGAGATCAAACGCCTGCACCAGGAATTGGGCAAGACGATGATCTACGTGACGCACGACCAGATCGAGGCGATGACGATGGCCGACCGCATTGTGCTGATGCGCGACGGCCGCATCGAGCAGCAAGGCGCACCGCTCGACCTGTACGAGCGCCCGGCGACGAAATACGTGGCCGGATTCCTGGGTTCGCCGGCTATGAATTTCATCGACGCGCAACTGGTCGCCCCGCCATTGCTTGCTGCCAATGCCACCGGCGAGCCGGGCCTGGCGCTGCGCCTGGCCGACGGCACGCTGCTGGCCTTGCCGCCCGGCCGGCAGCAGCGCCTGGGAGCGCAACGCGATCGCTCCGTCATCCTCGGCGTGCGCCCGGAACACATCAGCCGCGCGCGCAACGCCGATGCGCGCGAGGGTCTCGCGCGCTACCCAGCGCCGATCGGCATCGTTCAACCGACAGGCTCGCGCACCTACGCCACCTTCAAGTTCGGTGGCACGCAGGCGGTGGCCGAATTGCAGGCGCACGACGTGCCGAATGTGAACGAGCGCATCGAATTCGCGATCGACATGAACCGCGCGGTGCTGATCGACCCGCAAACCGAACTGGTACTGTGATGCAGGATGCAGGAGGGCAAACCATGAGCAAGGCAACGAGCGCGATCAAACTGTGCGGCACCGAGCAGCCGAGCGTCGTCGGCTGCATCTTGCGCGCCGGGCCGACGCAGGTGGAGTTCGAAAACGGCCAGCTTCGCTACCTGAAAGTGAACGGCGTCGAAGTGCTGCGCATGGTCGGCTTTCTGGTGCGCGACGAGAACTGGGGCACCTACACGCCCGCCATCAGCAAGCTCGTGGTCGACCAGCGCAGCGACAGTTTCTCGGTGTCGTTCCACGCGGTGTGCAGCCGCCCCGGCCAGGAGATTGCCTACGACGCAAAGATCGAAGGCCACGCCAACGGCAACCTCGAGTTCTCCGGCACGGGGCTGCCGAAAACCGACTTCTCTACCGCGCGCACCGGCTTCGTCGTGCTGCATCCGTTGAAGGGTGTTGCCGGGCAAACGCTTCGGATTGAACATGTCGACGGGCGCATCGTCAACTCGAGGTTTCCGGCGCTCGTCGACCCGGTCCAGCCGTTTCTCGCGGTTCGCGCGCTCACGCATGAAGTGAGCGCGGGATTGAGCGCCACCGTGCGCATGGAGGGCGACACCTTCGAGATGGAAGACCACCGCAACTGGACCGACGCGTCGTTCAAGACCTATGTTCGGCCGCTCGCGCTGCCCTGGCCGTACACCTTGAAGGCGGGCGAAGTGGTGCGGCAGGCGGTGAGCGTCACGCTGTCCGGTGCGGCCGCGGGTGGCGCGAAGGC
>JANOLA010000145.1:0-2320 GCA_031419535.1 Burkholderiales bacterium
CACCTGTCGATGCACTTGTCGATCAGCGAACAGCTCGGCATCGACCAGCCGCGCGGCATCAAGCAGGCGTTCGAACTGCTCAAGCAACGGCGGGGCTCGGCGCACGATGCCCAGCACGAAGTGATGGAGTGCCTGGGCGAGATGATCTGGCAGTCGCAGAGGAGCGGCTTGCCACCGGACGGCGAGCGCTACATCGAGTGCGTGCGCCAACGCGCGACGCGGGGGTGAGGCTCGGGGGTTGAGGCTCGGATTGCGCTTCGCGCGCTTGCGCGGCATGATTGCGGCGCGCCGTTTCTGCGAAGGAGATTTCCGTGCCCGGCACCCAGCGTCGTGAATGGCGTCGCTCTCGACGCGCAGTCGCTCACTGCGTTGCAGCGCCTCTACCCGGTTCCGATCGCCGCAGGGCGCTACTGGTACGACCCCTTGTCGGGGGCCTACGGTGTCGAAACCGGCCCGGTCGCTGGCCAGATGCTCCCCGGACTGAAGCTCGGCGGGCCTTTGCGCGCCGACGCATCGCGCGGCACCTCAGGCGTGTTCATCAACGGCCGCGAGCTCCAGGGGGGTGAGAAGGCGTATATCGAACGAGCCTGCCAGATCCCGGTGCTGCCAGGCCGCTACTGGGTCAACGCGCAGGGCCTGGGCGGGTTCGAAAGTCGACCCGTCAGCTTCAATCTGGCGCTGTGCAGCCCGCCGGCCGGCCAACGCAGCGGCGGCTCGAGCACAAGAACCTTCTGCGACCCGGACGGCTCGTGCCGCTCGAGCGGCATCTTGGGGTCGATCCTCACGTCACCACGCTGAGCGTTGAGCGCGACGCGCACAGGCCTACTCCTGCGCCGCGCGCCGCAGCGTCTCGATCACCGGCCGGCGCAGCACTTCGCGCAGGCCCCACCAGCCCGCCGCCAGCGCGAGCAGCGCGCCGGTCACGCCGCCCGCGAGCGGCACCCACGGCGATGCGTTCCAGCTGAACTCGAACACGTAGCGCGCGAGCGCCCAGCCGACGCTGATGGCGGCAATCGACGCCAGCACACCGGCCAGCGCGCCCACGCCCAGCAGCTCGGCACGCTGCACTTGTGCGAGCAGCTTGCCGCTGGCCCCTAACGCACGCATCACCGCGAATTCGCGTGCGCGCGCTTCGCGTGTCGCAGTCACCGCGGCAAACAGTACCACCAGCCCGGCGGCGAGCGTGAAGCCGAACAGGAATTCGACGGCGCGAATCACCTGATCGAGCACGCGCTGCACCTGGGCGATCGACGCCGATACGTCGACGTTCGTGATGTTCGGGAAATTGCGCGACAGCGCGTTGTCGAAGCCCTTTGTTTCCGGCGCGCGAAACGCCGCGATGTAGGTCGCCGGCAGTTCGGGCAACTTGGTGCGCGGGATGATGACGAAGAAGTTCACGCGCATCGAACTCCAATCCACTTTGCGCAGGCTCGTGATGCGCCCTTGCGTCGACGTGCCCGCGATGTCGAAGCGCAGCGTGTCGCCGAGTTTGAGTTGCAGCGTCTGCGCCAGGCCATCCTCCACGCTCAGCGCGCCGGCTTCATCGCCGCTCCAGCGCCCGGCGCTGACCTCGTTGTGCACGGGCAGCACCGCGCCGTGGCTGAGGTTGAACTCGCGATCCAGCAGGCGCTTGGCGCGCGCATCGCTCATGTCGTCGGGGACCACGCTCTTGCCGTTGATCGCCACCAAGCGCCCGCGAATCATCGGGAACCAGTCGTACTTCGCGACACCCGCGTCGCGCAACTGCTGCTGGAACGGATCGCCCTGCTCCGGCTGGATGTTGATGACGAAGCGGTTCGGCGCATCGGGCGGGGTGGCCGATCGCCAGCTCGCGATCAGGTCGGTGCGCAGCAGCACCAGCAGCACCAGCGCGAGCAAGCCCACGCTCAAGGCCGACACCTGCACCACCGCGAACGCCGGCCGCGCGGCGATCTGGCGCGTGGCCAGAATCAACCAGCGCGGCGCTCCCGCATCGGGAACGACACGGCGCAGCAGCAGCACCGCGCCCCAGCTCAACAGCGCGAACAGCGCCACCGCGCCGGCGAAGCCACCCACCGCGATCAGGCCGAGCTTCAGATCGCTGGCAACCGCCATCAACAGTCCGACGAATCCCGCGACACCGGCGCCGAGCACGGCCAGCGAAGCCGGTTTGAGCCCGCCCACGTCGCGCCGGATCACGCGCAGCGGCGGCACGCGCGCGAGCTGCAGCACGGGCGGCAGGCCAAAGCCCATCAACAAGGTCAGGCCCACGCCCAGGCCGAACAGCGCCGGCCACAGGCTCGCCGCGGGCAGTTGCGAATCGACCAGACCCGCGAGCAGC
>JANOLA010000146.1:0-16815 GCA_031419535.1 Burkholderiales bacterium
GTCGCACCGGGTTTGAGCTCGCCCGCCTGCACGCGGCCGATCAGCACCTGCTCGTTGAACGCCACGACCAGGTCGGTCTGGTCGCCGCCGTTGGTGACGCGCTGCGAGCCGATGCGGACGCGGATCCCGCTCGCGCCGGCGACGCTGCGCGCCGGCGGCTGGATCTCGGCCGGAATGATCTCGGTCGTCCAGATGCCGTTGCCCATGCGCGCGGCGATCGCGGCGAGCGACTGGCCGCAGCGCTGCGCGCCTTCGCCAGAATCGCTGATGACTTCGACGATGTGTTCGGCGATTGACGTGGCAGGCCGCACGGCCGCTTCAACAGGAGTGAGGGTCAGCGTGTCGTTCATGGTGCTGCGTGCAGTGCATTTGGGGCGGCCGGTGCTTTCAGGCCCGCAGTGACTCCCTCTCCCGTTTGCGGGAGAGGGTTGGGGTGAGGGTGGCGCCGTGGCTGAACCATGTCGCCAATCACGTCAGGCAAGGTGGACGCGGGCGAAGTTGTGTTCCCGGCGATCGATTCCGAACAGCCGGCTCGCCGGATCGAAGTTCTCGGGTTCATAGACGCACGCGGAATCGCGCAGCCCGAGGTAAGCCTTCATCGAGCGCGCCGCCTTGCGGCCTGCGCCCATCGCCTCGATCACCGTCGCGGCGCCGGTGACGATGTCGCCGCCGGCGTAGACGCCAGCGATCGACGTGGCGAGCTGGTCGTCGCACGCGATGTAGCCGCGCGCATTCAGCGCCAGGCCCGAGGTCTGGCCGATGATCGGGTTCGCATTGGTGCCGATCGCGAACACGACCATGTCGCACTCGAACTCGAAAACGCTCCCCGGCACAGGCACCGGGCGGCGCCGGCCCGAAGCGTCGGGGTCGCCGAGTTGCATGCGCTCGCAGCGCATCGCGCGCACGTTGTTGGCGGCGTCGCCGAGCAACTCGATCGGGCTCGTCAGCCAGTGGAACTCCACGCCTTCCTGCTGCGCGTGGTGCAGTTCCTCGGCGCGCGCCGGCGCCTCAACCGCGCTGCGCCGGTAGACGCAAAACACCTTCTGCGCGCCCAGCCGCAGCGAGACACGCATTGCGTCCATCGCGGTGTTGCCCGCGCCGATCACCGCGACTCGCTGGCCCGGCTGCAGCGGCGTGTCGTACTTGGGGAAGTCACGCGCGTGCATCAGGTTGCAGCGCGTCAGCAATTCGTTGGCCGACAGCACGCCGCCGAGAGACTCGCCGCCGATTCCCATGAAGCTCGGATAGCCCGCGCCGGTGCCGACGAACACCGCGTGGAAACCCATCTCGGTGAGCATCTGCTCGAGCGTGAAGAGTCGCCCGACCAGCGTGTTGCATTCGAACTTGATTCCGAGGCGCTTGAGCTTGTCGATCTCGGCGTCGACCACCGGGTTGGGCAGGCGGAAATCCGGGATGCCGTACTTCAGCACGCCGCCGGGCTCCTGGAACGCCTCGTAGACGGTGACGTAGCAGCCGGCCTTCGCCATGTCGGCAGCGCACGCCATTCCGGCCGGGCCGGAGCCGACGATGCCGACCTTGAAGCGGTTGCGCTCGATGTACGGCACGTTCGTCCAGCCCTGCGCAATGGCCATGTCCCCGACGAAGCGCTCGAGCCTGCCGATCGCCACCGGCTCGAGTGTCTCGCCGACCGTGCACACGCCTTCGCACTGGGTTTCCTGCGGACACACGCGCCCGCACACCGACGGCAGCAGGTTCGTGTCGGTGATCACGTCGTACGCACCGTGGAAGTTCTTCGCGGCCAGCTTCATGATGAAGCCGGGGATGTCGATCCCGACCGGGCAACCGCGCACGCAGGGCTGGTCGGCGCAGTCGAGGCACCGTTCGGCCTCGAGCAGCGCGTCCTCGACCCGGTAGCCGCAGGCGACCTCGTCGAAGTTCTTCACCCGCGCCTCAGGCGCCTGCTCAGGCATAGCCGTGCGCGCCTGCGGGATCGTGCGGATCGTTTTCTTCTTGGCCACGAGTCGCCTCAATGTTCGGCGGCGCGAATGCGGCAGCTCGTCTGCCAGGTCTCCAGCGCAGATTTCTCGGCGGGCTTGTAGCGGCCCAGGCGCGCCATCAGGTCGTCGAAATCGACGTGGTGGCCGTCGAAGTCGGGGCCGTCGACGCAGGCGAACTTGATCTTCTCGCCGATCTTCACGCGGCAGCCGCCGCACATGCCGGTGCCGTCGACCATCACCGGGTTCAGGCTGACGATCGTCTTGATGCCGTGTTGGCGTGTCGCCTGCGCGCAGCCCTTCATCATGATCGGCGGGCCGATGGCGATCACCTCGTCGATGTCGGCGTGCTTCTCGATCGACAGGCGGATGCCTTCGGTCACCAGGCCCTTGATGCCGGCCGAGCCGTCGTCGGTGCAGACGATCAACTCGTCGCAGCACTGCCGAAACTTGTCTTCCCAGAACATCAGCGCCTGGTTGCGAAAACCGAGCACGCCGATCACGTAGGCGCCGCTTTCCTTGTACGCGCGCGCCTGCGGAAAGATCGGCGCCACGCCCAGGCCACCGCCGACGCAAATCACTTTCTTCGCCTGGCCGATCCGGCTGGGGATGCCCATCGGGCCGACCAGCGCGTGCAGCCGGGTGCCGGCGTGGCAGTTGAGTTGCATCTCGCGCGTCGTCTTGCCCACCGCCTGGATCACCAGTGTGATCGTGCCCTCGTCGCGGTCGAAGTCGGCAAGCGTCAGGGGAATGCGCTCGCCGTGTTCGTGCGCCATCACGATCACGAACTGCCCCGGTCGCGCCGCCTTGGCCAGCAGCGGGTGGCGGATTTCGAGCAGAAAAGTGACGTCGGAAAAATCCGTGCGCGTGACGATTTCGAAGTCGGACATGGAAATTCTCGGCAACTCTTCAAACGCTTGTGCGTCGCGATCGTGCCCAGCGTAGCGAGGTGCGGCAGGGTCCCCTTGATGCAGATCATTTGGGATCGCGGTGCGCCGTCATTGTTCCAAGTCAAGGTCGCGCGAGGCCCCGGCGCCTATCCTCGATTGCACAGGAGGCCCTATGACTTCGACGCGCGCTTCATCCGACCCTGCCGCGGCAGTGGCATCCAGCGGCGGCTTCGACGTGCTCGACGCCTGCCATCGCCAGACGCTGCTCACGCTGGACAAGCTCGCCGCCCTGGTGCCGCGTCTTGCGAATGGCGGGGCGGACGCCGAGACACGCGCGATGGCCGCGGAAATCGTCCACTTCTTCTCGACCACGGCGCGTGCGCACCACGAGGACGAGGAGCGCCACATCTTCCCGAAGCTGGCGACGAGCGGCGACCCCGACATCGTGCAGACCGTGCTGAGGCTCCAGCAGGACCACAACTGGCTCGAAGAAGACTGGATGGAGATCTCGCCTCAGGTCGACGCCGTCGCCTGCGGCCTGTCCTGGTACGACCTGGACCTGTTGCGCGAGGGCGTGGAAATATTCGCCGCGCTGTCGCGCGACCACATCGCGCTGGAAGAGTCGGTCATCTACCCACAGGCGCGCGCCCACCTGGGCGCGGATGCGCAGCGCGAGATGGGCCGCGAAATGGCGGCGCGGCGCCGGGCTCAGCGAAGCGCCAGATGAGCCGGCCGCGCCGATCGTCAAGGGGGATGACGATGTTTCGCAATTTCGCGTTCGTGTTGCTGACAGCGTTCTGCTCAGTCGCGCTGGCGGCCGGTCCGCATCCCGTGGTGACTTACTCGAAGAAGGCAAAGTTCGAGGAGGTGCGTGACGATCTGAAGTTGGCGATCGAGGGCAAAGGTCTGGTGATCGACTACCACTCGTTCTTCAACAAGATGATTGAGCGCACCGGCAAGGACCTCGGCTCGACGCGCAAGGTCTATGTCGACGCGCAGGCGTTCGTCTTCTGCAGCGCCGCTCTGTCGCGCAAGGCGATGGAAGCCGATCCGGCGAATGCGTCGATGTGCCCGTACTCGATCGCGGTGTACGCGACCGCGGTCGAGCCGGACAAAGTCTACGTCGCCTACCGCCGCCCGTGGCGCCCCGAGGGCTCGGCAGCGTCCAAGGCGGCGCTCAAGGAAATCGAGGCACTGCTCGACGGCATCGCACGCCAGTCGCTCGGGATGACGCTCGTGACGAAGTAGCGCCGCGCCCGCACCGCGGCTCGCCTTTGGCACGTACTGCAAGGCACGGGCGTCGGGCCTTTGTTGGCATCAAGCCGTCCGCAGCTGGCCACTCGCCGCAAACGCACTCCGATAGAGCGTGTCCTCAGCGCTCGTCGGGCGCCCGTGCCGGGTCGCCGCGCGGCAACACATCGCGGAACATCTCGAAGCGCTTCCACGCGGCCACCGGCGGGACGTGATTCGCACAGGGCGCATCGGCAGAGAGTTCGAGCCGTTGCATGCGGTGAATGTAGCGCGGGCAGTTCGGGAAGATGCGCTCGGCCTGGACGCGAACCACGCATTGGGCGCCGCTGAACTCGGCGAGCAGTGGGTCGTCGTGACACAGGCTGGCGCGGCCCTGGACGCGCAACCTGCGTGGCTGCTCGAAGTCGATGAACAGCAGGCCCACCTGCGGGTTCAGCGTCAGGTTTCCCAGACTGCGGAACATGCCGTTGCCGTCGTAGCTGGGAAACACCAGCGTCAGCGTGTCGAGCACTCGCACGAAGCCCGGCAGGCCACCCTTGTATGAACACTCCGGCCGGCCTTGCGGGTCGGCGGTGGCCAGCATGAACATCGGCTGGCCGGCGATGAATGCGATGTCTGCCTCGGTGAACGACGTTCGTACCAGCTTCTCGGCGATGCGCTCGGCCAGCCGGCGCGTATCGAACGCGTCCTGCAGCCGGCGTGATGCGGCGTGGTACATGAAACTCACCTTGGAACGTAGCACCTGCGAAGCTGCGCAGGGGGACTCAGGTGAGATCCTGGTGCAAGCACAGGATGTTGCCTTCCGGATCGTCGAACCAGGCCGCTTTCTCGGAGCCGAGCACGCAGACATGCTCGACCGTCTTCAGCCCCGGAAAGTCGTAGTCGGCGAAACGCACGCCGCGCTGCTGCAACTCGCGCACCGCAGCGTTGATGTCGGCGACGCGGAAGCTCAGCGCGGTGTGCTCGGCCTTGGTGCCCTC
The DNA here is from genome assembly GCA_031419535.1 of Burkholderiales bacterium. Lineage (GTDB taxonomy): Bacteria > Pseudomonadota > Gammaproteobacteria > Burkholderiales > Burkholderiaceae_C > JAEMQF01. The sequence goes on from JANOLA010000146.1 coordinate 5,077, forward strand.
GGGCTTCGGGAACAGCGCCACCTCGGTGCCGGCGCAGCGGTAGACGAACTTGCCGTCGGGCTTGGCGCCGAGCGGCTCGAGCCCGAGGCAATCCTCGTAGAAGCGGCGCGCACGCGCCAAGTCCTTCACCGGCAGCATGCAGGTGACCTTGCTACCGGCCAAGCCGCTCACTTCGCCGCCCCCGCAACGACCCAGTTCTCGACCGGCGGCTTGCCGCTGCGCAGCATGGTCGCGGTGGCGTCGAGCTTGTCGCCGCGCACGACGCCCTTCCACTGCAGCTTGCCGTATTTGGGGCTCTCGGTCTCGGCTTCGAACCGCACCTCGTCACCCTGCACGCTCGTCGTGTACGGCGCGTCCGAGTAGCCGTGGCGATCGCAAGCGCTCGTGCGGAAGCGCCCGCCCTGGAAGCTCAAGGTGTCGGCGTCGCCCGAGGTTTTGCCGCGCTCGAGGAACACGCCCTTGAAACGGCGGCCGTCGAGCGACGCAGCGTCGGCGAACGCCGGGATTGAACACGCACCGAGCGCTGCAACGAGCGTGGCGCGGCGCGACAGGAATGGCATCGTCTTCATGGCGGGCTCCGGTTGAAATGGGAGCCTCAGGTTAGCCGCGAGTCGCGTCGGCGACCATGCGCAGGATTGCGTATGCCGGCGCAAGCTCTCATATCGGTCTGTCGGCGCCCGAGCGCCGCGTTCACCGTTGGCGCGCCGCTTTCGACATTGCTTTCGACGGCGCTTTCGACACCCCCAGCGGTGCCGCCCGACGCGCGGCGGCTCGCGCGGGCGTTGCCGAGCGCGGCCGCGCGGCGCGCGCCGGCCCGGGGACCCGCAGGTCCGCCAGCAGCCGATCTGCGGCGAGACTGAAGCGCAACGGGTCGGCGTACGAGCGCGCGAGCATCATCGCGCCCTCGAGGGCACCGAGCAGCATGGCGGCGATCTCACGCGCCGCGCCTTCGTAGCGCAGCGTCCCGGCAGCCCGGCCGCGCTCGAGCACCGACGCGAGCCAACGCTCGTTGACGTCGAAGTAGTGCCGCAGCACCTGCTGCATCGGCTCGGGCAGCGTGCCGTGTTCGGCCGCGAGCATGCCGCACAGGCACATGCGCTGGTCGCCGAGCGCGTCGGCGTAGATGCCTGCATAGCGGCGCAGTTTGTCGAACTCGTCGGCGGCCTGACCATCGATGGCAGCCAGCGCGTCGACGAAGGTACTCTCGTAGCGCTCGATCAAGCGCCGGCCGAGCTCGGCCTTGCTCGGAAAGTGATAGTGCAGGCTGGCCTTGGTCACCTGGAGCTCGGCAGCGATGTCGGCATAGCTGAAGCCGTTGAAGCCGCGCGTCTGCACCAGGCGCGCCGCGATGTCGAGGATGCGCTTCGGCGTGTCCTTTGCGGCGGTGGGGGACCTCATGGCCTGCACTCTAGCGGACTTACCTACTGGTTGACAAGTTGCCTACCAGTAAGTAAGCTGAAGTCCGCTCACAGCCATGCCCACCCGAAATACCCGACCGATGGAGCCCGGCACCATGGTGACCCCTGAATCGCTTCGCGGCAGCGACCTGCAGACCGCGCTCGACTTTGTCAGTGACCTGACGGACACGATCGACGACGCCGATGCGTTCGCCCGCTGCTGCGTGGCGCAGTTGCCCCGCCTCGCCGCGTCGGAGCTGACGACCCTGTCGCTGTGCGACCTGCGCAGCCATCGGCGCCACGTCATCGGCCTTCCGCCGGGCGCGATCGGCGCCGACGCGCGCGCCAGCTTCGACCGGCATTTCCAGGCGCATCCGCTGGTGCGCTATCACGCGGTCGAAGGCGGGCAGAACGCGCGCCGCATCAGCGACTCGGTGCCGTTCGCCGCATTCCGCCAGACAGCGCTGTATCACGAGTACTACCGGCCGGTCGGCATCGACCACGCCGTGGCGCTGCCGGTGCAAGTGGGTGACGGTTGGCTCGTCAGCTTCGTGTTGAACCGGCACGGCAGCGACTTCGGCGACCGCGAGGTCGCGCTGCTCGATCGGGTGCGCCCGGCGGTCGGCCGCTTGTTTCGCCGCACCGGGTTGCTCGAGCGAACGCGCGACGCGTGGCAGCTCGATCGTGGCGCGACGGCGGCGCAGGAGCTGCTCACCGGACGCGAGCGCGAAGTGATGCGCTGGCTCGCGGCGGGCAAGACCGACCGCGACATCGCCGACATCCTCGCGATCAGCCATCGCACCGTACACAAGCATCTGCAGAATGTTTACGCCAAGCTCGGCGTCGAGACGCGTACCGCCGCGGCGATGCGCGCGCTCCAAACCAGCCTTCACTGAAATCGGCAAGCGGCAAGGCGCGGCCGCCAAGCTATCGAATCACCTCATCCAACCGGGAGGGTGAACCGGTCAGCCGCTGCTGCCAGTTCACTGGCCATCTGATTCATCGACACTGCGGCCGCCGTCGTCTGTTCGACCAGCGCCGCATTGCGCTGTGTGTCCTGGTCGAGTTGCGCCACTGCGGTACTCACCTCCGTCACGCCACGGGTCTGCTCGGCCGCGGCGGAGGATACGTCGGCCAGAAGCTTGCTCATGGCGTGTGCGTTGCGTACCAGCTGGGTCATCGTTTCTCCGGCTGTTTGCACGATGCGAGTGCCTTGCGCGGTCTGCTCGGCTCCGGTGCTGATCAAGCCCTTGATTTCTCGCGCGGCAGCGGCCGAGCGCTGCGCGAGCGCACGCACCTCGGCCGCGACAACGGCAAATCCCCTGCCTTGCTCGCCCGCCCGTGCCGCCTCGACGGCGGCATTGAGCGCAAGAATACTGGTCTGGAAGGCGATGCTGTCGACAAGTCTTTACGGGAACTTCGGCTCTGCAAACTGCCGCTGGCGCAGAGCTACCTGCGCTGCTCGTCCGCATCGCGTGCGAGCTTCACCATCTTCCAGTACGGCGGCACATAGCCGCTCTCGCCGACGAACTCGGCCACGAGCTGCTCGGTGCGCCGCCGCAGTGCCGCATGCCTTTCGACGAAGGACCGGCTCTTCAGCGCCTGCGTCGCGCTCATGCCCTCGGGGATCAGGCACTCCTTGCCGAGAAGATTGAGCGCAACGCAGTAGCCCTTCGTCGCACGGGCGATGGGCAACTCCCAGAACTCGTAGCGCAACTCTTGCCCGGCCTCGGCACCCTCCAGAAGTACGTCCATCACCGCGTTGTCGATATGGTCCTTCAGCAGCGTTTGCGGGCCCCGCCATTCGGCGACGATGGCGAGCTGAGGGTCATACTCGAGGTCCGAAGGCATCTGCGTCACGAAGTTCTCCACGCCGAACGCGTGCAGCCAGTTCACGACGCCCTGCGACGAAATCGTCGACACGCTTTGCCACAGCCGGATGCCGTGCTGGCCGTAGGCGTATGAGCCCACCTCGGAGCAGAACATCGCGGCAGGGTCGTGGAAATTCATCTTGAAGTCGTACGGGATGTGTCTGCGCCGCCCCTCGTCGAAGACGAATTTCGCTGCCTTCTGCGGCAAGAGCGGATCGCGCATCAGTTGCGGCAGATCGGCGCGCGGCCGCAGGACCATGAAGCGCAGCTTCGGGTCGCGAACATATTGTTCGATGCTCGAGACCGCCACGCCGCGCTCGATGTGCGATTCGACGATGTGCGCGGTACGGCTGCGCTCATCCACATAGACGAGCGCCACGTGCGAGAAGTTTCCCGGGAAGTCGTTGCCGCGCGAAATCAGCGCCGACACCTCGGCGCCGCCTCGCGACACGAGAAGGTCGCCGCTGTGAACGGTGATGCCGAAGATTTGCGCCGACGGCGCGGCAGAAGGTTCGTCGGTAACGAGCATGGCGGGCTGAAAGGGCGCGTTGCGCGCCTGCAGCAGCACCTCTTCCACCGCGGCGCGCATGCCGTACAAGACCCGATAGAGCGTATTGCGTGCCGGCTTCGACGCCATGTCCCAGCTCCGCGATTGCCGCTTTACCGCAACCCGCACCCGGTTGTAGAAATCGATGAACCAGCCTCGCTGCGTGGTGCCCGCGGCAACCAGCGGCGCCGCCGTGAAGAACTCCTCCTCGAGCTGGCCAAACACCGGATCGGCGGGGCCCACGGCAGCCGACTGAAGCTTCGAGAGCAACTTCTCGGCGTTCTCGGCGTGGCTCATCACCTGGGCATCGACGACGGACGGAGCCATCGCTTGCGCGCGCTGGAAGCGCTGTTCCAGTTGCGCCCACAGATCGTCCTTGTTCCACGCAAATGGCTTGTCCGACGCCCGTTGAATGTCGCGCTCGCTGCAATCCGGGATCAGCAGCACGGCGTACAGCAGGGCCAGACCCGCCAGCAGCCGGAAAAGCGATCTTCGCGAGAAAGTCCTCGTCATCCTGGGCCACCTTCGGTCGCCTGCACGCCACGCGCTGCCATATCGATCCAGCCACCGCGCAAAGTCGCGGTTCGTCATGGCGCGCAGTTTGCGCTCAAATCGCCGCAGCCTTTGTCGGAGCCATGGCGGCGTGTAGCTGCCGGCGATGAGCCAACACGGCCGCCACGAGGTGGGTGATGGCGTTGAACTTCTCTCCGTGGTACATGAGCTGGACCGGGTATTCATGTGGCGCCGGCAGGGAGCCCTTGATGCGCCTCAAGCGGTCGGCCAGCCGCGGCTCGCGCGCCCTGGCAATTCGTCGCAAGGGCGCACGATGCGCTGATGCGGCGCCGCGTTTGATGTGGCGCAACCATCGTGCACGGTGTCGGCCCTGTCCACCTGCACCGCGGAACCGAATGTATGCAGTATCCACAACAAGCCGGGCGCGCCGCGCCGGCCGTGGAGATGCGCAGTGCCGAACCGATCGCTCGAGCTCGTCGAACGCCAGCCGGCGTTGGGTGAACAGGTCTACCAGGCCCTGCGCGCCCAGTTGCGCAGCGGTGCCATCGGCGCCGGCGAGGCGTTGCAGGAGGTGCAGCTGGCTGAACAACTCGGGGTGTCGCGCACGCCGGTGCGCGAGGCGCTGGCGCGCCTGGCGAGCGACGGGCTGCTGGCCTGCGACCGGCGCAGCTTCACGGTTCCGGCACTGACGCTGCGCGACGTCGACGACATCTATGAACTGCGCTGCCTGGTTGAACCGGCGGCGTTGCGGCGTATCGCGCCGCTGCTGACCGACCCGGCGTTGCGCGCATCGATGGATGGCGCACTCGCTGGCGCGCAGGCGGCGCACCGCGCCGGTGACGCCGACGCATTCCGTGCCGCCAACGTGCGCTACCGGGCGGCGTGGCTGGCGCTCATCCCTAACGCCCGACTCGAGCGCGTCGTCGAGTTGTACGCCGACCACTTGCAGCACATCCGCTCGCTGACACTCGGCGATCCGCAGGTACGCACGATCGTGCTGCGTGGCCTGCAACGCATCAGCGCGGCGCTCGCGGCAGGTGACGGCGACGCGGCAGCCGCGGCCATGCACGAACACCTGTTGCAGGCGCGGCGCGCCTTCATCGAGGCCACCGGCCTGGACGGCCGGCCGCGCGGTCGCAAGGAGCCGGTCAACAAGCGCCGGGCTGCCAAGACGGGTCGCGCCGGTGACCGCAATATCGGCAGCGAACGCGTGATGACTGCGTCATGAGCGCGCGCTGAGAGCATCGATGAACTACAAAGCACACATCCCCTACGGCGCTTACTGGAGCACTCCGTTCGCGCGCTGGCAGGGCAGCTTTGCGCACCTGCACAGCGTCGAATTCGCGGCCCACGTGGCGCGGCGCGAACTCGGGCGCCGCGGCATTGACGCGGCGCGCTTCGACTACGGCGTGCTCGGCTTTTCGGTACCGCAGCAGCATTCGTTTTACGGCCTGCCCTGGCTCACCGGCCTGATCGGCGCCGCGCGCTGCGGCGGGCCGACGCTGATGCAGGCCTGCGCCACGGGCGTGCGCACGCTGCTCGCCGCAGCGCAGGAAATCGAAGTCGGCCTGGCGACGCAGGCGCTGGTGGTGAACTGCGACCGCACCTCGAACGGCCCGCACCTCTATTACCCGAACCCGCGCGGCCCAGGAGGGACGGGTGTCGCCGAAGACTGGGTGATGGACAACTTCGGCTGCGATCCACTGGGCGGGCATTCGATGCTCGCTACCGCCGAGAACGTCGCCGCGCGGCACGGCATCGGCACCACCGAGCAGCATGAGGTCGTGCTGCATCGTGAGGCACAGTACGCGCAGGCGCTCGCCGACAACGCGGCGTTCTTGAAGCGCTTCATGACGCTGCCGTTCGACGTGCCCGCGGCCGGCTTCAAGAAGAACCTGGCGGTGCTCGAAGGCGACGAGGGCATCTTTCACTCGACGCCCGAGCGCCTGGCCGCGCTCAGACCCGTCACGCCAGGGGGCAGCGTCACGTTCGGCGGCCAAACGCACCCGGCCGACGGCAACGCGGCGATCGTCGTCACGACGCGTGACCGTGCGCGCGAGCTTGCCACGGACCCGAAGATCGCGGTGCGGCTGCACGGATTCGGCATGGCGCGCGCCGAGCTCGCCTTCATGCCCGAAGCCACCGTGCCGGCGGCGCAGCGCGCGCTGGACCAAGCGGGGCTAAGCATCGGGCAAATGGCGACGGTGAAGACGCACAACCCGTTCGCGCTGAACGACATCTACTTTGCGCGCGCCACCGGTATCGACTGGCGCAGCATGAACAACTATGGCTGTTCGCTCGTCTGGGGGCACCCGCAGGCGCCGATGGGAACGCGCGCGATCATCGAGCTGATCGAAGAACTGGCACTGCGCGGCGGCGGCTTCGGTCTGTTCACCGGCTGCGCGGCGGGCGATACGGCGATGGCGGTCGTGCTCGAAGTCTGCGACTCTTGATTCCGGCTGACTGCAATGGAATTCGCCGACTGGATTGCAAGCGTTGCCCGGCGCATGCCAGACAAGACGGCGCTGCGCTTCGATGGCGCGGACCTCAGCTATTCTGCCCTGGCACGCCGTATCGACGAGATTGCCGCCGCGCTCGCCGCTGCGGGTTTGAACCGGGGTGACTGTGTGGCATGGCTGGGCCTGAACAGCCCGTCGATGCTGGCCAGCTTGTTCGCCTGCGCTCGGTTGCGCGTGATCTTCATGCCGTTGAACTGGCGGCTCACGCCGGCTGAGCACCGCGCCGTGTTGCAAGATTGCGCGCCGGCACTGCTGTGCGTCGAGGCTGGCTTCGCCCGGGCCACCGCCGCGCAGGGTATCGCCGGCATGCAGACGCGCTGCATCTTGCTTGGGTCGGACCCTGGCCACGCAACCGACAAGGTCACCGGCTGCGCCGAAATGGCGATGGCAGCAGGCTGGACCCCTTGGGATTCATTCATCGAAAGTGGGCGGGAGACGCAACCGCGCCGCGCCGCGATAGGCGCGCATGCACCGTTGCTGCTGTGCTGGACGTCGGGCTCCACCGGCCGCCCGAAGGGCGTGCTGCTGACGCAGGATGCACTTGCCGCGAACGCCGACACCAGCGTCGACATGCACGCGTTGAGTGCGCACGACCGCGTGTTGACGACCTTGCCGATGTTCCACGTCGGCGGCCTGAACATCCTGACCACGCCGGCGCTGCGCGCGGGTTGCACGGTCACGCTGCACGCCAAGTTCGACGCCGATGCCACGTTTGACGCGATCGAGCGCGACCGCATCACGCTGACCGTGCTGGTACCTGCACAACTCGAGGCGCTGCTCGCGCATCCACGCTGGGCAAGTGCCGACTTGTCGAGTCTGCGCACGATCAGCACCGGCTCGACGTTCGTGCCGAAGCGGCTCATCGACGCCGTGCACGCGCGTGGCGTGCCGCTGATCCAGGTGTGGGGTGCGACTGAAACCGCGCCGATCGCCGCCTGTCTGCACGCCGACGAAGCGAGGGCCAAGGCGGGCTCGACCGGGCGCGCGGCGGCCGGCTGCGAGTTGCGCATCGTCGACGCGGCGGGTCGTGACGTCGCGCCTGGAGCGAGCGGCGAGATCCTGGTGCGCGGCCGCAACGTGATGAGCGGCTACTGGCGCGAACCGCGGATGAGCGCCGAGGCATTGCAGGGCGGCTGGTTCCACTCAGGCGATAGCGGGCATTTCGACGCCGAAGGCTTCCTCACCATCGACGGCAGGCTCAAGGACATGATCATCTCGGGCGGCGAGAACGTGAGCCCGGCCGAAGTCGAAGCTGCCCTACTGGCCTGCGCCGACATCGCCGAAGCGGCGGTGGTCGGCAGGCCCGACGCGCGCTGGGGCGAAGCGGTTGTTGCCGTGGTCGCGCCGAAGCCCGGCGCGACGCTGACGCGCGAGCGCGTGCTGGCGATCATCGACGCTCGGCTCGCGCGCTTCAAGCAACCCAAGGACGTACTGATCGTCGACGCGCTGCCACGCACCGCGCTCGGCAAGGTGCGCAAGGAAGAAGTGCGCCAACTCGTCGCCGCCCAGCTTGCCGCTGCTGCGGCAATTGCCGAGGAGCACAGCGCATGAGCGCCTCCGCCCAGCCGTTCCCTGGGCCACGAAGGGGCCCTGCCCGGGCCCTGGGGCGCTCCGTCCCGCTCGGCGGGACCGCGCGAAGCGCGAGGGTGCGCCAATGACGCTCAAGATCGGCATCGACGTCGGCGGCACGTTTACCGACTTCGTCGTCGCGCGCGACGGCGAGCCGCCGCTGATCCACAAGCTGCTCTCCACACCCACCGACCCGTCGATCGCGGTGATCGAAGGGCTGGCGCAGATCGCCGCGGCAGGCACGCCGCCGATGACGCTGGAGGCCTTCGCGCATTCCATCGTGTCCATCGTCCACGGCACGACGGTGACGACGAATGCCACGCTCACGAGCACGGGCGCGCGCTGCGCTCTGCTCACCACCGAGGGTGTGCGCGACGCGCTCGAGATGCGCCGCGGCGTGCGCGAGCAGCAATACAACAACCGCTACACCAACGTGGTACCGCTTGTTCCCCGTGCGCGCCGCGTCGGCATCCGCGGCCGGATCGGGGCTGAGGGCCAGGAGATCGAGCCGCTCGACGTCGAAGCGGTGCGTGCGGCACTCGCGCAATGGCGTGCCGACGGCGTGCAGGCGGTCGCTGTCTGCTTCATGAACTCGTTTGCGAACCCTGCGCATGAGCGCGCCGCCGCCGAGATCGTGCGGCGCGAGATGCCCGAGGCTTATCTGTCGGTATCGACCGAGGTACTGCCGTCGATCCGCTTCTACGAGCGCATCAGCACGACCGTGCTCAACGCCTACGTCGGGCCCAAGCTCGGGAATTACCTCGATCAACTGGTCGACCGGCTCGCCGGCATCGGCTTCGGTGGACTGCTGCTGATCATGCAGTCCAACGGCGGCGTGATCTCGCCGCGCTCGGCGCGCGACAAGGCGGCGCTGACCCTCCTGTCCGGGCCCGCCGGCGGCCCCGGTGCGGGCTTGTTCTACGCCGGCGCGCATGGCCGCGACCGCTGCATCACGACCGACATGGGCGGCACCAGTTTCGAGGCGTCGGTCGCGGTGGGCACGCCGCTGGTGAAGAACGACGGCGAGATCGCGCGCCACAAGATCGCCTTGCCGATGCTGGACATCCACACCATCGGCGCAGGCGGCGGCTCGATCGGCTGGCTCGACGACGGCGGCCTGCTGCGCATGGGCCCGCAAAGCGCGGGCGCCGACCCCGGCCCGGCGTGTTACGGGCGCGGCGGCAAGCTGCCGACGACGACCGACGCGAACGTCGTGCTCGGCTACCTGGACCCAGCGTACTTCGCCGGCGGGCGTTTGCAGCTCGACGTGCAGGCGGCGCGGCGCGCGATCGATGAGCACATCGCGCAACCGATGCGCCTGAGCATCGAACAAGCTGCCGCGGGCATGTATCGCGTGGCGTGCAACAACATGGCGCAGGGGGTTCGCGAAGTGACGATCAAGCGCGGTTTCGACCCGCGCGAGTTCCCGCTCATCCCCGGCGGCGGCGCCGGGCCGATCCACGGCTGCCTGATCTGCAGCGAACTCGGAATCCCGCTGCAGATCGTGCCGCGCGAGGCCTCGGTGCTGTGCGCCTTCGGCATGCTGATGTGCGAGCTGCGCCACGATTTCGTTCGCACTTTCGTCGCGCGGCTGGAGGGAATCGATTGGTCGCGTCTTTCGACGCTGGTCGAGGCGATGGCGAGCGAGGGCACGAAGCTGCTCGCGGAAGAAGGCATAACGCCGGCGCGGCGGCGCACCGAACTGCGGCTCGACTGCCGCTACATCAAGCAGTACCACGAGGTGTCAGTGGCGCTGCCGCTGGAGGTCATCGCACGGCGCGACGCCGGCGCGGTCGCGCGCGCCTTCCACGCCGAGCACCAGCGGTTGTATGGCTACGCGCTCGAAGCCGAGGGCACAGCTGTCGAGATCGTCAACGTGCGCCTGCAAGCGATCGGCGCCACCGAACGCCCGGCCTATCGCAGCGAGGCCGCCGGCGACGCTGATGTCAGTGCCGCGCTGAAGGGACGGCGCAGTGTCTACATCCCCGAGCGCGACGCTTTCGCAAGCATTTCGGTCTACGACGGCCACCGTCTGCGCTGCGGCCACCGCCTCGACGGCCCGGCCCTCATTGAGCAACAGACGACGGCGATCTTCGTCAGCGATTCGTTCGACTGCGTGGTCGATGCGCTCGGCTCGTTCGTGCTGTACGCCAAGGGGCGCGAGGAGTTGCTGCATGCGGGCTTGGCGCGTCAGCAAGCCTTGCAGCCGGAAGAGGTGTTTGAATGACCACGATCGATCCGATCCTGTTGTCCGTCTACGCCCGGACCTTCAAGGCGATCACCGACGAGATGAGCATCTCGATGGCGATGACGACGCGCTCGCCCATCCTGTGCGAGGCCAAGGATTACGTCACCGGGCTGTACGACGCGCAAGGGCGCATGCTCGAGCAGACCGAGAACCTGCCGATCCTCGCGTTCTCGCTGGCCCCCGTGTGCAAGCACATCGTCAAGACCTTCGACGGCGAGATCTACCCGGGCGACGTGTTCTTCCACAACGACGTGTTCACGCTGGGCAACCAGAACAACGACGTCGCGGTGTTCAAGCCGGTGTTTCTCGACGTCGAGTTGATAGGTTGGACAGCCGTCAAAGGCCACCAAGCCGACATCGGCGGCGCCGTGGCAGGCGGCTACAACCCGAACGCGGTAGAGGTCTGGCAGGAAGCGCTGCGCATCCCGGCGGTCAAGGTCGTCGAACGCGGCAAGTTGCGCCGCGACGTCTGGAACCTGATCTTCGCCAACGTGCGCTTCGACATCGTGCAGCACGACATGAAGGCCGAGATGGGCGCGTGCACGGTGGGCGAGCGGCGCTTCGTCGAGTTGCTGCGCAAGTACGGCGTGGCGAGCTTTCAGGCGCACAAGCAGGCGTTGTTCGACGCCACGAAGCGCATGATGGAGGCCGAGATCGCGAAGATCCCGAACGGCCGCTACAGCGGCGAAGGGCGCGTCTACTACGACGGCCGCCACGAAGGTTCGACGTTCACGATCCGCGTCGACATCGAGGTGCACGACAAGCGCATCAAGTTCGACTATTCGCGTACCGATGCGCAGACCAATGGCTTTGTCAACGGCACCTTCACGTCGAGCGCGTCGGCGACGATCCTGACGCTGCTGCAGATGGTGAACCCCGACATCCCGCACAACGAGGGCATGGTCGAGCCGATCGAAATCGTGATCCCCGAAGGCACGATCCTGAACGCCGCGTATCCGAAGGCGACAACGTTCGGCAATCATCTGTGCCCGCCGAACGCCGACGCGATCCAGCGCGCCTTGGCACCGGTGCTGCCCGATCGAGTGACGGCCGGCTGGAACAACCTGCTCGCCGC
>JANOLA010000147.1:0-3192 GCA_031419535.1 Burkholderiales bacterium
TACGCGCCGCTCACGCTGCAAATGGGCCCGTCGATGGACGCCGCGATCTTCGCGCTGCACATCCTGGGCGCGAGCTCGATCATGGGCTCGATCAACATCATCGTCACCATCCTCAACATGCGCGCGCCGCGCATGTCGCTGATGCAGATGCCGCTGTTTTGCTGGACCTGGCTGATCACGGCGTTTCTGCTGATCGCCGTGATGCCGGTGCTGGCCGGCGCGATCACGATGACGCTGACCGACCGCCACTTCGGCACGCACTTCTTCAACCCCGCCGGCGGCGGCGACCCGGTGATGTACCAGCACATCTTCTGGTTCTTCGGGCACCCCGAGGTCTACATCATGATCTTGCCGGCGTTCGGCATCGTCAGCGCCGTCGTTCCGGCGTTCGCGAGAAAGCCGCTGTTCGGCTACGCGTCGATGGTCTACGCCACCGCGTCGATCGCGATCCTGTCGTTCATCGTCTGGGCGCACCACATGTTCACGGTGGGCATGCCGGTCACCGGGCAGTTGTTCTTCATGTACGCGACGATGCTGATCGCCGTGCCCACCGGGGTGAAGGTGTTCAACTGGATCGCGACGATGTGGCGCGGCTCGATGACGTTCGAGACGCCCATGCTCTGGGCCGTGGGCTTCATCTTCGTGTTCACGATGGGCGGCTTCACCGGCTTGATTCTGGCGATGGCGCCGATCGACATCCAACTGCAGGATACGTACTACGTGGTGGCGCACTTCCACTACGTATTGGTGGCCGGTTCGCTGTTCGGCATGTTCGCCGGCTTCTACTACTGGGGCCCGAAGTGGACCGGTGTGATGTATGAAGAGATCCACGGCAAGATCCACTTCTGGGCCTCGCTGATCTTCTTCAACATCACGTTCTTCCCGATGCACTTCCTCGGCCTGGCCGGCATGCCGCGGCGCTATGCCGACTACCCGATGCAGTTCGCCGACTTCAACATGTTGGCCACGGTGGGTGCGTTCGGCTTCGGCCTGAGCCAGGTGTATTTCTTCTTCACGGTCGTGCTGCCGATGATGCAGGGCAAGGGAAAGAAGGCGCCGCAGCGGCCGTGGAACGACCCGGACGGCGCGGGCGCCGAGGGCCTGGAGTGGGAAATTCCTTCGCCCGCACCGTTCCACACTTTCGAGACTCCGCCGAACCTGAACGCCAGCGCCACCAAGGTGATTCCATGAGCCCGAAGGCCATCACGCCCGAGCAGCGCAAGAGCAACGCACGCTTGGGTTGGCTGCTCGGCTCGATTGCCGTGCTTCTGTTCGTCGCCTTCATCGTGAAGAGCGCGGTTTACGGCATCTGAGCCGGCCGATTCCGTGACCCCTTGACCCTGCTTCCACCCGAGCCCGCGATGGACACCTCCCTGCTGCGCGACAACCGCCTGATGCTGGCCAAGCTGGCGCTGGTGGTGTGCCTGATGTTCGGCTTCGGCTATGCGCTGGTGCCGGTGTACAAGGCGATCTGCGCGGCACTGGGCATCAATGTGTTGTCGCTGGCCGAGCGCGACGCGTCAGGCAAGTCTTGGACCGGTGCGTGGACCGATCTGTGGGGCAATCCCGACGCGAAGACACGCAATACGCAGGTCGATACCAGCCGCATCGTCACGGTTGAATTCGACGCGAACGCGCGCGGCCCCTGGGAGTTCAAGCCGGCGAAACGTTTCGTCGACGTGCACCCCGGCGAGATGACGACCGTGATCTACCAGTTCCGCAACGTGCAGAACCGCGCGATGGCGGCGCAGGCGATTCCGAGCTACGCGCCCAAGAACGCGATGGCGCATTTCAACAAGGTCGAGTGTTTTTGCTTCGCCGAGCACGTGCTCAAGCCGGGTGAGGTGCGCGAGTGGCCGGTGACGTTCATGCTCGACTCGAAGTTGCCGAAAGACATTCGCACCATCACCTTGTCGTACACCTTCTTCGAAGTCGGCGGCAAAGTGCCGGCGGCGCCCGATTCATGAGCAGCGTGAGCGGCGGGCACTCATGAGCGGCGATCTGCGGCAGGCCGTGCAACGCAAGACGTCGTTCGTGCAAACGATGCGCGCCGTGGCGTGGTCGTTCTTCGGCATCCGCAAAGGCAGCGAGTACCGCAAAGACGTGAGCGAACTCAATCCGCTGCACGTGGTGATCGCCGGTGTGGTGGCGGCGCTGACCTTCGTGGCCGCGCTCGTCGTGCTCGTCAACTGGGTCATCGCCAGCGGCGTGGCCAAGTAAAACTTCTATCCAGATTCCGCATCACCCGAGATTTCAGGAGAAAACATGTCGGCAGCGACACCCCACGGGGCACAACCGTACTACTTCGTTCCCGCGCCTTCGCGCCACCCGGCGATGACGGCGGGCGCCTTGCTTTTCATCATTTTCGGCGCCGGCCAATGGATCAATGGCGCGGACTGGGGCAAGTGGTTCCTGCTGGCCGGCTTCGTGCTGCTCGCCTTCGTGCTGCAGCGCTGGTTCCGCGACGCCATCGGCGAGAGCGAAGGCAACCAGTACAGCCCGCGCATCGACACTTCGTTCCGCTGGAGCATGAGCTGGTTCATCTTCTCGGAAGTGATGTTCTTCGGCGCATTTTTCGGCGCCCTGTACTGGGCGCGCCAACAGGCCCTGCCGAGCCTGGGCAGCCTGGAAAACGCGATTCTGTGGCCGGACTTCAAGGCCGTCTGGCCGAGCGCGGCGCAAGGCATCACCGGGTCGCCGGCGGGAATCGTCGAGCCGTTCACGACGATGGGGCCATGGCCGATTCCAACCATCAACACGATCCTTTTGTTGACATCGGGAGTGACCTTGACGCTTGCGCACCATGCGCTGATCGCGGACCACCGCGCGCGCGCCATCAGCTGGATGTGGCTGACGGTGGTCTTGGGCGTCACCTTCCTGGGTTTCCAGGCCTACGAATACATCCACGCCTACAGCGAACTCAACCTCAAGCTCAGTTCGGGAATCTACGGCTCCACCTTTTTCATGCTGACGGGCTTTCACGGCTTTCACGTGTTCGTCGGCATGTTGATGCTGCTGTTCATCACGCTGCGCCTGATGAGCGGGCACTTCACGCCGACACAGCATTTCGGCTTCGAAGGCGCGGCCTGGTACTGGCACTTCGTCGACGTGGTGTGGCTCGGCCTGTACATCGTCGTGTACTGGCTTTGATGCCGAGCGCGGTTTGCACGATGAAAGAACGCCGCGAACAGC
>JANOLA010000148.1:0-6486 GCA_031419535.1 Burkholderiales bacterium
CCTGACGCACCGCTTGACCGCCGCCAACGTCGACCTCGCGTGGTCGTTCGAGTTCGACGAAGACCTGCTGCTGAGCATGGTGCAGTGGTCGGCGCTGACCCGGGTGCTGCGCGAACTCGTCACGAATGCGATCGCGCATTCGGCGGCGAGCCGTGTCGAAATTTCGGTCACGCTGGAGGGAGACCGCATGCAGATCGTGGTCGCCGACAACGGCCGTGGCCACACCCCCTCCGCGTGGGCCCACGGCTTGGGGCTGGCGGGTGTTCGCAAGCGCGTCAAGCAGCTCAACGGCCACGTCGAGTGGGTCGAAGCCGTGCCGAGCGGGATTTGCTGCCGCGTGACGGTGCAAAACCTGTCGCGGCAAACGCGAACGAGCTAGATCGTCTGTGCAACCCGCTGCTGCGGGGTGGGGTGGCTGATGGGGCTCGAACCCACGTCAACTGGAATCGCAATCCGGGGCCACAACCCAATGCCGGCGCGGCTTGCAGACGATACTTGGGAATATTTGCTTGATTTTGTGGCACGCAAACACGTGCTTTCCAAGGGGTTTATTCCCAAGTTTCAGCAGATTCGGAGCCGGTGCGGCTCGGCCCATCTGCGTCGCTTGTCGCGAGGTCAGCATGCCGAGTAGAGCTAGCCCCGGGCCAAGTGCGCGAAGCCATCGCCTGAAGGCGCCGCGCGCCAAGCGAGTGCTCTGCGCGGGTCAAGCCTCCAGCGTGGCCCCATGCTCCGGCACCGCGACACGCCAGCCGAGTTCGTCTTTGATGCGCAAACGCAGCGCGTCCGCCGCAGCGGGCTCGCCGTGCACGACAAAGGTTTGCTCGGGCGGCGTTTCGAAACCGCGCAACCAGTCCATCAGGCCTTGCGCGTCGGCGTGGCCCGAAAAGCCTTCGAGATGGCGCACCTCGGCTTTGACGGCAACGTACTCGCCGTGGATCTTCACTTCGCGCGCGCCCGCGATCAGGTTCGCACCGCGCGTGCCGCCGACCTGAAAGCCGGGGAAGACGATTGCGTTGCGCGGGTTCGGTGCCATCGCCTTCAGGTGGTGCAGCACGCGCCCGCCGGTGGCCATGCCGGCGGCCGAGATCACCACTTTCGGCCAGCGCGAGCGCGTCAAGTGCTGCGACTCCTGTGGCGTAGCGACCAGGGTCACGGCGTCGGTGAGCGTTGCCGCCTCGCGGGCGCCGATGCGCAGCAATTTGCGGTGCTTCTGATACAGCGCCGTCGCCGTGGTGGCCATCGGGCTGTCGAGGTAGACCGGCAACTCAGTGGGAATTTCGCCCGCCGCCTTGAGGCGTTGCAACACCAGCAGCAGCGCCTGCGCCCGCCCGACCGCGAACGACGGCAGCAATACGCTGCCGCCGCGCCGCGCCGTCGTGCGAATGATTTCGCCCAGGCGCGCCTGCACGTCTTCGACCGGGTGCAGCCGATTGCCGTAGGTCGATTCGATGAGCAGCACGTCGGCGTGCGCGATGCGTTGCGGCGGGGGCATAAGCAGGTCGTCGGCGCGGCCGAGGTCGCCCGAGAACACCAGCGTACGGCCCGCCGCGCGCAATGTCAGCGCATTCGCGCCGAGCAGGTGGCCCACGGGCGTGAAGCCGAGCACCAAGTCGCCGACGCGCACGGTGCGCCCTGCCGGCACGGGAATCATCTTGGCGATGGCACGCTTCGCGTCCGCCACACCGTACAGCGGCAGCGCCGGCGCATGCCGTGACCAGCCGCCACGGTTCGCACGCCGCGCGTCCTCTTCCTGCAAGTGCGCGCTGTCGAGCAGCAGCACCTCGGCGAGATCGCAGGTCGCTTGGGTGGCATACACAGGACCCTTGAAACCGTGCTTGACCAGCGCCGGCAACCAGCCGCTATGGTCGAGGTGGGCGTGGCTCAGCAGCACCGCGTCGATGTCGTGCGGCGGCACCAGCGGCGGCGCCCAGTTGCGTTCGCGCAGTAGCTTGAACCCCTGGAACAAACCGCAATCGAGCAGCACGCGCGCGCCGCCGGCCTGCACCAAGTGCTTGGATCCGGTGACGGTGTCGGCCGCACCGAGGAAGCTGATCTTCATGGTTCGATCCCTTTCAGCCGATCGATTGTGCGTGCAGCGCTTGTGGCGCGCCACTGTTGCGCAAGCGATAGACCAGCACGGCGCCGAGCACGCCGAACAGCACGCCCGCAACCCGCAATGCGTCGTGGTCCGGCAAGCCCAGTTGCGGCAGCACCGGCGCGGCGAACAGGATCGCCGCGCAAGCCGCCGCCACACCGGCAAGCAGCCAGGCGAACGTGCGGTTGCCGCGCTGCGCATCGTGGCCACCAGCGTGGTGACGATAACGCTGCAGCATCAGCAAGTTGCCCGCGACGAGCGCGCCCAGCGTCGCCAGGCGCATCCAGTCGGCGCCGAGTTCTGCCCAGCGCGCGCAGCACCGAAGCTGCCGACACCAGGCCGACATGCGCCGGCCGTGGCGGCCGGTCATGCAGTCGCTGGCCTCGGGTTCAGCCTCGAACACGAGCGAACACGCCGGGTCGATGATGAGCTCGAGCAGCACCACGTGCAGCGGTAGCAGCAGCACCGGCCCGCCGGCCAGCACCGGCATCAACGACACGCCGATGTCGGCGGCACGCAGCGCGCTCGCATCGTTCGCGCCGCAACGGTCTCGAGTTCGGCGTCGGTCAACCTGGCGAGTCGCGCGCCGCCGACTACGCTGCCGCCGCACCCGCCCTCGACACCCACCGCCCGCGCGATCGCCACCGCGGTTGCGGGCGCATCGCCCGTGATCATGACGACGCGCCTGCAGGCATGCCGGCATGGGTGCTTGATCTGGATCAGGTTGGCGTGAACTCGGTATCGGGCCATTGGCGAACCTCGGACTCCCGTTTGTCGCCCCGCATGAGGTGTCGTTTCAGGCCGGCGCCGCCGTCGCAATCACCCTGATTCGCAAGACGTGAGGCTGTGCGTTTGATCTAGATCAGGCCTGAGGGGCTCCCGGTCGGCAAGACTGCCGCCAATGTCTGCCGCCACGTTCGCCGCCACCGGCCCGCCCGACGCGGGCCGCTCGACCGACTTGTTGACCGAGTCCCACTGCGTGCGCGCCGGCGAGGCGCTGCTGCGCCTGTCTGGCCTGCACTGCGCGGGCTGCGCCGCAGCCGTCGAGCGCGCCTTGCGCGGCGTGGTTGGGGTGCGCGACGCGACGGTCAACGCAGCGTCGCAATCGGCCCGCGTGTGGTGGGATCCGGCGCGCACCGGGTTGCCGCAAGTGCTCGATGCGGTGCGCGGCGCCGGTTATGGCGCGGCGCCCGATGCCGTCGCCGAGGCCCGCGAACTACGCCGCGTGGAGAGCCGCGCCGCGCTGTGGCGTGCGTTCGTCGCGGCGTTTTGCGCGATGCAGGTGATGATGCTCGCCGCGCCCGGTTATGTGGCCGATGCCGGCGATATCGCGCCCGATTTAACTCGGCTGCTCAATTGGGGCGGCTGGCTGCTGACGCTGCCGGTGCTGCTGTTCTCGGCCGCGCCGTTTTTCAGCGGTGCCTGGCGGTCGATTCGAAATCGGCGCATCGGCATGGACGTGCCGGTGGCGCTGGGCATCGGCGTCACGTTCGTCGCGAGCAGCGGCGCGGCGTTCACGCCGAACGGCGTGTTCGGCGCCGAGGTCTATTTCGACTCGCTCACGATGTTCATCAGCTTCCTGCTGCTCGGCCGCTGGTTCGAGATGCGCGTGCGGCACCGCGCGGCGCAGGCGCTCGAGGCGGCAACCGGTGCGATGCCCGAAACGGCGTGGCGCATCGGGCGCGACGGCCACGCCCAGAGTGTGCCGATCGATCAGCTCCAGGTCGGTGACCTGCTGCGCGTCGCCGTCGGCGAAGCGTTTCCTGCCGATGGTGAGGTGCTGGAGGGCCAGAGCGTGGCCGACGAGGCACTGCTCAGCGGCGAATCGACACCGGTGCAAAAAGCGCCTGGCGCCGCCGTGGTGGGTGGCAGCATCAACCTGGGTGCGCCCATCGTGATGCGGGTCGAGCGCTGTGGCGAGGACACGCGCTACGAGGCGATCGTCGGCCTGATGCGTGACGCCGCCACGCAGCGCCCGGCCTCGGCGCGTTGGGCCGATCGCTGGGCCGGGCCGTTCCTCTGGGCCGTGTTGCTGCTGGCGGGGCTGGGCGCGGCTGCGTGGAGCTTCATCGATCCGTCCCGCGCCATCTGGGTCGCGGTGTCGGTGCTGATCGTCACCTGCCCTTGTGCGCTGTCGCTGGCCACGCCGTCGGCGCTGCTTGCCGCGGCGCAAGCGCTGGCCAGGCGCGGCGTGCTGCTGCGGCGCCTGGATGCGATTGAGGTGCTGGCCAGCATGCAGCGCCTGTTCCTCGACAAGACCGGCACGCTGACGACGCAGCGGCCGACGCTGACGCGCATCGAGCGCCTGCCGGACAGCGAGGCCCTCAACGAGGCTGAGTTGCTTCGTCTTGCGGCCTCGCTTGCCGCGTGGTCTCGCCATCCGTTGTCGCAGGCGCTGTGCGACGCAGCGCCGCCGGGCCAGCGAAGCCAGACCTGGCATGACATGCGCGAACACGCCGGTGCCGGGGTGGAGGCGGTCGACGTGCTCGGGCGGCGCTGGCGGCTCGGCGCGGCGCGCTGGGCCGGTGACGCCGCGAATCACGCGCTGAGTGGCGTGTCGCAGGCCGCGGATGACGCAGGCCCGCGCGTCAGCCTGAGCCGCGAAGGTGTCGCGCTGGCCCGTTTCACTTTTGGCGAATCGCTGGCCGAAGGGGCAGCGCAGGCGCTCAGCGACTTGCGCGCCGACGGTGTCGCCTTGACATTGTTGTCCGGCGACGCAACGCCGCGCGTGCAAAGCCTGGCACGGCGCTTGGGGCTCGAGGCATCGCAGGCAATCGGCGCTGCCACGCCAGAGCGCAAGCTGCTCGAAGTGAAGACCGCGCAGGCGCGTGGCGAAACGGTCGGCATGGTCGGCGACGGCATCAACGACGCCCCGGTGCTGGCGCGCGCGAACGTGTCGCTCGCGATGGGCGAAGGCGCGTTGCTGGCCCGGGCGAATGCCGATGCCGTGATCGTCTCGAACCGCTTGGGTGACGTGGTGCTCGCGCGCGCGCTCGCCAAGCGCACGCTGCGCGTGATCCGCCAGAACATCGCCTGGGCCGCCACCTACAACGCGGTGTGCGTGCCGCTCGCCCTGTTCGGCTGGCTGCCCCCGTGGGCGGCGGGCCTGGGCATGGCGGCGAGCTCGCTGCTTGTGGTGGGCAACTCGATGCGCTTGCAGCGCGCAGTGTCGCCTCGGCTCGCGACGGGATCCATTCAATGACCCATGAAACTGGAAACCGGCTGGCGCCGGCGTGACGCCATGGACATCCTCTACCTCCTGATCCCCTTGTCCGTGCTCGCCATGTTCGGCGTTCTCGGCATCTTTGCCTGGGCGCTGCACGGCGGCCAGTTCGACGAACTGGAATCCGTTGGCCAGCGGATTCTGCTTGATTCAGATCAAAGCGCCGCACCCAGCCACACCGAACAATTGCCGCCATGCCATTGACCGCCCCACCCTCCACGCCCGTCTTCCACGACAACACGGTGCGCCTGTTCTCCTACGCTGCGGTGCTCTGGGGCATCGTCGGCATGGCGGTCGGCGTGCTGATCGCCGCGCAACTCACCTGGCCTGAACTGAACTTCGGAGTTCCCTGGCTCAGCTACGGCAGACTGCGCCCGCTGCACACGAATGCGGTGATCTTCGCGTTCGGCGGCTGCACGCTGTTCGCGACCAGCTTTCACGTCGTGCAGCGCACCTGCCAGGTGCCGCTGTTCGCGCCGAAGCTCGCTGAATTCGTGTTCTGGGGCTGGCAGGCGGTGATCGTCGCGGCGGCCATCTCGCTGCCGATGGGCTACACGCAAGCGAAGGAATACGCCGAGCTCGAGTGGCCGATCGACATTCTCATCGCCGTCGTCTGGGTCTCGTATGCCGTCGTCTTCTTCGGCACCATCGGTGTGCGCAAGGTGCGCCACATCTACGTCGCGAACTGGTTCTTCGGCTCGTTCATCCTGACCGTGGCGTTGCTGCACATCGTCAACAGCGCAGCCATTCCTGCCGGCTGGATGAAAAGCTATTCGGTCTACGCCGGCGTGCAAGACGCGATGGTGCAGTGGTGGTACGGCCACAACGCGGTGGGCTTCTTCCTCACCGCCGGTTTCCTCGGGATGATGTACTACTACATCCCCAAGCAGGCGCAGCGCCCGGTGTATTCATACCGGTTGTCGATCGTGCACTTCTGGGCGCTGATCTTCACCTACATGTGGGCCGGCCCGCACCACCTGCACTACACCGCCCTGCCCGACTGGGCGCAGTCGATCGGCATGCTGTTCTCGCTGGTGCTGCTGGCACCCAGCTGGGGCGGAATGATCAACGGCATGATGACGCTGAGCGGCGCGTGGCACAAGTTGCGCGACGACCCGATCCTGAAGTTCCTCATCGTCTCGCTGTCGTTTTACGGCATGAGCACCTT
>JANOLA010000149.1:0-11132 GCA_031419535.1 Burkholderiales bacterium
GGTCGCCCGTGAAGAGCGTGCGCTCGTCCTCGAGCAGGTAGCACAGGTGATTCGACGCATGGCCCGGCGTGTGGATGACGCGCAGCGTGGCGTCTTCGCTGAGCTCGAAACGCTCGCCGCCCGCCAGCGCCAGGTCGGGCACGAAGCTCGTGTCTTGCCACTGCGGATGCGCGGCGATCCGGCCGTGCAGCTTGGCGCCGGTCGCCGCCTGCAACGCCAGCGCGGCGGGCGAATGGTCCTTGTGCGTGTGCGTGACGAAGATCGATTCGATCGGCCCGGGCGCGGCGGCCAGAATCGCTTGCACATGCTCGGGCAGCAGTGGGCCCGGGTCGATCGCGGCCCACACATTGTGTGCGCCGCCGCCGACCAGGTAGGTGTTCGTGCCCGGCCCGGTCATCATGCTGCCGTTGTTCGCGGTGACCCGGATCACGCGCGGCGACAGGCGCACCGCCTGGCCGGGCACCAGGTCGTACGAGCAGTGGCCGTGGCCGGCGGGGTCGAGCCGGCCGATTTCGGCCCAGGCATGTTCGTCCGGCAACACCGGCCGCATGCCTTGCGCACCGCTGGCCACGCGCGGCATCACGAGGGCCACGTCGCGCGGCGCGGCGGCCCAGGCGAGCAGCGCGGCCACCGTGGCGTGGCGCGACAGCAGATCGAGCGTCTTCAGCGTCGGCGTCATCAGCTTGAGCGTCGCGCTGCGCGCCAATGCGTCGGCGGGGCGCAGCCAGAGCTGCTCCAGCATTTCAGTGCCGTCGTGCGCGCCGACTTGCGAGGCCGGCGCCTGCGCGATGAAGAAGCGCGTGTCGAAGCGCTTCGCGCGGCCCGGCGGCGTGAGCCAGTGACTCAAATAGACGAGGCGGTCCACCGCGAGCGTCAACTGGGCCTCCTGGCATAACTCGACGATCGAGCGTTCGCCCCGGTGCAGCGGGCCGCGCCAGAGCGCCCAGCGTTCGCCGTCGGCGCCGGACAGATCGACCATCGCCGCGCCGCAATCGTTGGCGAACAACAGGCCGGCTTCTTCGAAGCATTCGCGCACCGCGGCGACGTAGTAGTCGAGGCCGCCTTGTGCGACGCCGAGTTTGGCGCTCGCCGCGGCGTCGTCCAGGCCAACGCAACAGGCATGGGCCTGCCGGTCCGCGGCGTCGACCACGCCGCCCGGGAACACCCAGGCGCCGCTGTTGTGATCGCCGCGCTCGGCGCGGCGCGACAGCAAGACCTCGAGGCCCGATGCGCCGTCGCGCACCACGACGAGAGTAGCCGCTGCGCGGGGCGGCCTTTCTCCGGCATTCGGAACCGCGCTCATTCGCCCCAGACCTCGCGCGCCACCTCGACCACGCGCTCCAACTTGCGCCACTGGTCGTCTTGCGACAGCGCATTGCCGTGGTGGGTGCTGGAAAAGCCGCATTGCGGCGACAGGCACAGGTCTTCAAGGGAGACGAACTTCGCGGCCTGCGCGATGCGGCGCGTCAAGGTGTCTTTGCTTTCCAGCTCGCCGAGCTTGGTGGTCACCAAACCAAGCACGACGCGCTTGCCGCGCGGCAAAACTTTGAGTGGCTCGAAGCCGCCGGCACGTTCGTCGTCGAACTCCATGAAGTAGCCGTCGACGTTCGTCGAAAACATCGCTTCGACGACAGGGTCGTAGCCGCCTTCGGCGACCCAGGCACTCTTGAAGTTGCCGCGGCAGGTGTGGATCGTCACCGCCAGGTCGGCCGGTTTGCCGATCAGCGCGGCGTTGATCGCCTCGGCGTAGGTGCGCGGCAGCAGCGCCGGGTCGTCGCCGTTGGCGCGGCTGGTCGCCTGGATGCGTGGGTCGCACAGATAAGCGAAGCTCACGTCGTCGAGTTGCAGGTAGCGGCAGCCGGCGTCATACAAGTGGGCGATCGCGACGCGGTAGGCCGAGGCGACGTCGGCCCAGTACTGCGCCATCTCGGGGTAGGCCTGCGCCGAGATGCCGGCGCGCCCGGCGCGCAGGTGCAGCATCGCCGGTGACGGAATCGTCATCTTCGGCGTCGCCTGCGTCACTGAATTGAGGAAGGCAAAGTGCGCCGCCATGATCGGCCGGCAGCAGCGCACCGGGCCGGTGACGTTGGGAATCGGCGGTTGTTCGCTTTGGCCTTCGATCTTGAACTTCGGGCCCGGGTTGGCCTTCAGCGTCACGCCGTCGAGCTGAGCCATGAAGTCGAGGTGCCACCAATCGCGCCGGAACTCGCCGTCGGTGACGCTTTGCAGGCCGATGTCTTGCTGGCGCCGCACGGCCTCGAGCACGGCGGCGTCTTCTTGCGCTGCAAGCGCTTGCGCGTCCAGCTCGCCTGCCTTGAATGCGGCGCGCGCGGCGCTCAGCGCGGGCGGGCGCAGCAGGCTGCCGACATGGTCGGCGCGGAAGGGGATGGGCGAGGCGGGCATGGCGGAAGTTCTCGTCGGCCAAGGGCAGCGCTGATCATAGTTCGGCGCCGCATCGCACGCGCTGGCGCACGGCAGCGCGCAACAGGGTCGGTGCCGGGCGAGCGCCAGGAGCCCGGGCGGTAGAAGGTCCCTACGCGAGGATCGCGCGCCGTATCGCGGCGAGTGGCGCATCGTCGCGCAGCTGGGCATCGGTGACGCCGAGATCGCGCCACAGCGCGGGCAGGTCGGTGTGGACTGCGCGGTCCTTCACTTGTTCATAGAGTTCGGTCAGCGCGGTCTGGCCCACGGCGCGGTCGGCGGTGGCGAGGAAACGCGCCACCGGCCAGGCGACGCGGTAGTCGCCGCCTGCCGCGAGCACGCCCTGAAGCGCGTGCTGCAGGCCCCGCGTGGCCGAGCCGCGACGGCGCGTCTCGATGTCGGCGAGCAATCCGAACAGCGCGCCGCCCCAGTAGGTGCGGCCCCAGGTGGGCGTGTGGTCCAGGCCGCGGTCGCCCTCGCGCGGCAGGCCATGCGGCATCTCGCGCTTCCACGCTTGCCAGACGGTGCTTGCGCTCAGCATTCCGGCGCGGCCGCGCGCCAGCGCCTCGACATAGGTCGCGATGCCTTCGTGCAGCCAGTTCTGCGAACGCGGCACGCGCGGAATCGCCAGGTGCACCATCTCGTGCACGAGGATCCAATCGTCGGCGAACTGGGCCGCCGTGGTGTCTCGCCCGAGCCGAACGCGCAGCAGTGGCGCCGGCTCGGCATCGCTGACGCCGCCACGCTGGACCCCGGCGCCATCGGCCGGCACCAGCAACAGCTCCACCTGCGGCAGCGGGAAGCGGCCGAAATAGGCCGTGACCGCCAGCGCGCAGCGGCGCACCCAGAGCAGCGCCAGCGCCTGGAGCGGTGGGGTCAGGCCCGGGGCGAATTGCACTTCCAGCTCGGCGCCCTGCACATTCAGCACCTCGACGACAGGCGCGTCTTGCGCGTCCTGGCGTGCGCTGGCCGCGCAGCCGAGCAGCGGCGCGCCGGCGAGCACCGAGAGCAAGGCTCGGCGGCGTGGCTGATGCAGCAGGCGGGTCATGGGTGTCGGCTTGAAGGCAGGCAGGGCGCCACGCTGGCGGAAGTGTTGTTCGATGATGCCGCGAACCGAGGCGGAAAACGCCTTTGTCTGTGTCGCACGCGGCGGCCGCCCCTGACACAATCGTGCCTTCACGGGTGGCGCGTTTCCCATCACTGTAAGTTTGATCGACTCGCAACCGACCATGAGGATGACAATGGCTCACGCACGGCACCGCTCGCCATTCAATGTGTGGCCTGGAAGCTGGGCCCAGGCGCTGGCGGCGGCGCCGAAAGCGGTGTGGCACGGCCTGCTCGCCGCGGTGGCCGCCGCCGCGCTGTCGGGTTGCGCGGGCCTGCCCGTGATCGACCGCGAACCGATCGCCAGCACCGCGATACCCCTGTCGAAGCAGACCACGCTCGGGCGTATCGCCAGCGCCTACCAGCCGGCCGAAGACCACTCGGGTTTCCGCCTCATGCCGCTGGGCACGTTTTCGCTGGACACGCGCGTGCAGATGGCGCGCCGCGCCGAGGTGTCGCTCGATGTTCAGTACTACCACTTCGAGATGGACGAAACCGGGCGCTGGTTGCTGCGCGCGCTGCGCGACGCCGCCGACCGCGGCGTGCGCGTGCGCCTGCTGATCGACGACTTCTACACCGGCAACGGGCAAGACGAATACTTCCTTGCGTTCGCGGCGCACCGCAACGTCGAGGTGCGCATCTACAACCCGTTTTGCTGCTGGCGCGAGAGCGGCCAGATTCAGCGCTTCATCGGCTCGCTGGGCGAGTGGGGCCGTGTCAACCACCGCATGCACAACAAGCTGTTCATCGCCGACGGAGCGCTGGCGGTGATCGGCGGGCGCAACGTCGCCAACGAATACTTCCTGCGCAGCACCGGCGAGAACTTCATCGACGTCGACGCCTTCACGGTCGGCTTCGTGGTCCCCCCGCTGCAGGAATTGTTCGACCGCTACTGGAACGGCGACCCGGTCTACCCGATCCATTCGGTGACGCGCAGCCGCCGCAGCGACACCGAGCTGCGCGCCTGGTTCGAAGAGCGCACCGGCCTTGAAGAAACCCCGCCGCCCGCGCCGCTGCCGCGCAACGACGTGCTCGGCTACGGGCCGATCTCGGAAGACCTGGACGGGGGGCGTCTCGGCCTGCACTGGGGCTATGCCTACGTGTTCGCCGATCACCCGGACAAGCCCTTCGACGGCGAAGCTGGCGGCGAACTGCTCGAGACCAGCGTCACCTACAACGCTTTCGAGGCGCTGCGCAAGACGAGCAAGGAGCTGGTGCTGTCCAGCCCCTACCTGGTGCCGGGCAAGGTGGGCATGGAGCTCTTCAAGGAATTGCGCGACAAGGGCGCCAAGATCACTTTGCTGACGAACTCGCTCGGTTCGACCGACGAGCCCATCGTGCACGCGGGCTACAGCATGTACCGCGAGCCGATGCTCGAACTCGGCATCGACCTGTACGAGATTAGCTCGTCGCGCGTCAAGCGCAACCGGCGCATGAACCTGTTCGGTGCCTCGCTCGGGCGCTTGCACGCGAAGACGGCGGTGATCGATCGGAAAATGCTCTTCGTCGGCTCGATGAACCTGGACCCACGCTCGGCGACGATCAACACCGAACTCGGCGCCGTGATCGAGAGCCCGGAGCTGGCGCGCGAGCTGCTGCGCGTGATCGACATCGATCGCCTGCAAAGCGCTTACCGCGTGCGCCTGGCGGCGAGCGGCAGCGGTTGCGAATGGCTGAGCGTGGAAGAAGACAACAGCATGGTCGTGCTCACCGAGGAGCCCGACTCGTCGATGTGGCAGCGCATCAAGCTGTGGATGTTGCGGCCGTTCGTTCCTGAGTCGTTGCTGTAGCGTCTGCGCGGCCGCGGCGGTGCCGCTCGCAGTCTCGCCTCGCCGCGAATCCAAGCTCGCGGCGACTGCGATGAAACCTACACGTCGGCGGTGGCGCGCACTTCGTCGAAGTCGGTGAGACCGGCGAGCACCTTGTCGATGCCGTCCTGGTACAGCGTGCGCATGCCTTTTTGCATCGCCACTTTCTGCAATGCCGACGGGCTCGCATTGGTTTGCACCAGGTGACGCAGGTCGCGCGTGACCGCCATCAACTCGTGCAAACCCAGGCGCCCGCGATAGCGCGTCTTGTCGCAAGCCGCGCAGCCGACGCAGCGGTAGTGCATCAAGCGCCCGTCCTTGGCGTGGCGCTTCACCCAGTCGGCGAGTACGCTGGCCTGGCTCACGGGCGGCTCGTCGGCACCGAACGCCTCCATGTATTCGACCAGCAGTTCGTCGATCTGGTCGGGCGTGGCCGGCACGCTCGTCACGCACTCGCTGCACAGGCGCCGCGCCAGGCGTTGCGCGAGCACGGCGACCAGCGAGTCGGCGAAGTTGAACGGGTCCACGCCCATGTCGATGAGTCGCGTCACCGTTTCCGGCGCGCTGTTGGTGTGCAGCGTGGACAGCACGAGGTGCCCGGTGAGCGACGCTTCCACCGCCATCTGCGCGGTTTCGCCGTCGCGAATCTCGCCCAGCATGATCACGTCCGGATCGGCGCGCAGGAAGGAGCGCAGCACTTTGGCGAAGGTCCAGTCGGCCTTCAGGTTGACCTGCACCTGGCGCAGCCCCGGCTGGGTGATTTCGATCGGGTCCTCGACGGTCCAGATCTTGCGCTCGGGAACGTTGATGTGGCTCAGCGCCGAATGCAGTGTCGTCGTCTTGCCCGAGCCGGTGGGGCCGACGCACAGCACCAGGCCGTGCGGGCGTTCGACGGCGCGGGTGAGCTGCTTGAGGTTGTAGTCCGACAGCCCCAGGTTGATCATCGGAATCGGCTTGGCGGACGCGAGGATGCGCATCACCACGTCTTCCAGGCCGCTGTTGGTGGGGATCGTCGCGACGCGAAGTTCCACCTTGTGCTGCGCCGAATACTTGGCGAAATTGATCTTGCCGTCCTGGCCCTTGCGCTGCTCGGAGATGTCCAGCCCGCACATCACTTTGATGCGCGCGATCAGCGGCTTGCGGTAACTCGCCGGCAGCTCGAGGTAGGTGCGCATCAGGCCATCCTTGCGAAAGCGGATGCGAATCTTCTCGGCGCCCGGATAACTTTCGATGTGGATGTCGGACACACCTTCCTTGTAGGCCTCGATGATCATGTTGTTGATCAGGCGCACCAACGAATTGCTCGACTGCTCGACCACATTCGAGGCTTCGCTTCGGTTGCGTACCGCGCCCTCGCGCTCCAGCGTCTCGACCAGTTTTCCCGTGTCTTCGCCCTCGGCGTCGAGCTCCTCGCCGGGCGGTCCCTTGTTGGCGTAGCGGCCGGTGTCGGCGCCGACTTTTTCGTAGGCGGCGAGCAGCACCTCGTCAAGCGCTTTCGAGTGCACCAGTACCGGGATGATCTTCATTTGCGCGACGAATTCGACTTCGTCGAGCGCCGGCCGGCGCCGGATCGGGTCGTCGATCGCGACCACCATGCGCCCGCCGCGCAGCAGCAGCGGCACGACCTGCAGGCGCGTCGCCACCGCATAGCTGAGCTTGGCCAGTGCCGCGACCTCGAGCGGAAATTCGTCGACGTTGACGAGCGGGTAGCCCATCTTGCGGCCGAGCGCGATGCGCAGGTCTTCCGTCGTCACGACGCCCATGCGAACCAGAAGCTCGCCCAACGGCACGTTGCGCTCGACCTGCTGCTGCGCCAGTGCTTCGTCGAGCTCGAGTTTCGTGACCAGCCCGAGCGACAGCAAGGCCTCGCCGATCCTGACGAGCGGCATCCTCGCCTGCTTGTCGATCGCCTCGACCAGTTGCTGCGGCGTGACGACCTGGCGCACCAACAGGATGTCGCCGATCTTGCGCTCGCGGAGCAGCTGCTGCTCGTCGGCAGCCTTTTGCACCTGCTGCGCCGTGGCGCGCTGTTGTTTCACCAGCACTTCGCCGATGCGAGCCCCGAGCGTCACGCTCTTGTACGCGGCACGTGGCACGAAGACGCGCTGCACGGCGCCGTTGTTGTCGGCGCACGGGAACAGGAACAGACCGAATTTGTTCTCGACGTGGCCCGCGGTTTCGCCGCGCAACACGCCGCCGCCGGACAGCGTCACGCTGAACGGCGACGGCGGGCGCTGGCCCAGCATGCCGGCGTGCGGGTCGCCTTGCTGCAAGCCGATCGGCGCGATCGGTGTGGTCAGCGTCAGCGTCAGGAAATCGCTGAAGCGCAGCGGCATCGTCGTGCGCGCCGGCGGGATCTGCACGTACGCGACCGACTGCTCGGGAACGAAAAAAGTCAGCCTGCCGGAGCTGCGCACGCCGGTCAGGCCGACGATGTCGCAGCCGAGCGGGTCGGTCTGGTCCTGGGCCTCGGGGTAGGTGGCGTAGGGCGGTGACGGCCAGACAAAGCCCGCAGGGCTGGACTTCTCAGCTTGTGGGGGCAGTTCCAGCGTTGACGGGATCGTTGAGATTTCCCAGTCGGGCACTGGTGGTCTGTCTGCCATCTGGCTCCTCGCGGTCGTGCCCGCCATGCATCAGGTTCCGGCGAGTGTGGGCGATGCCCCTTTCGAGCCGGGGATGGTAGCGCAAGGTGCTCTTCTCACCCTCGACGGGCACGCAGCGCGGCCAGCTTATGCCACTCGCGGCGCGAGAAGTGTCACGAATTGCGACCCGTGGAGCGACCGTGCGCATCCAGCACGGCGCCCCGCCCGGGGCGCTGGCGCGACCTCAGGCGCGCGCCAGCGCCGCGCGGTCGATCGGCAACGAGCGCAGGCGCTTGCCGGTGGCGGCGAAGATCGCGTTCACGACCGCCGGCGCCGCCGGCGGCGTGCCGGGTTCGCCCACGCCTCCCGGCGCCTCCCGGCTGGTCACGATGTGCACGTCGACGCGCGGCATTTCCGGCAATCGCAGGACCGGGTAGTCGTGGAAGTTGGACTGCTCCACCCGGCCGTTCTTGAGCGTGAAGCGCCCGTGCAGCGCCGCGCTCAGGCCGTAGGCAATCCCGCCCTCGATCTGGCGCCGGATGATCTCGGGGTTCACCACCATGCCGCAGTCGACCGCCGCGACCACACGGTGCACCTTCGGCGTTCCGTCCGCTGCCACCGAAACCTCGGCCACCTCGGCGACATAACTGCCGAAACTCTGCGCCACCGCGATGCCGCGCGCCATGCCCGCCGGCAGCGGCTTGCCCCAGTTGGCGCGCTCGGCGGCGAGTTCGAGCACGGCTTTGTAGCGTGGCTGGCGGCTTAAGAGCGCGCGGCGAAATTCGAACGGGTCTTTCTTCGCTGCCGCGGCGAGCTCGTCGATGAAGCATTCCATGAAAAACACGTTCTGCGAATGCCCCACCGAGCGCCAGAACCAGACCTGCGGCCCTGGCTCGACGCGGCCGTAGGCGATGCGCTGGTGCGCGATGTCGTACGGGTGGTCGTGAATGCCTTCCAGCGCGAAATGGTCGACGCCGGACTCGGGCAGCTTCATGAAGCCCGACGCTGCCATGATCGACGGCGTGCCCACGCCCACCTTGAGCAGCGTCGGCACGCCGCGTTCGTCCAGCGCGGCTTCGAAGCGCGCCACCGCTGCGGGGCGGTAGTAGCCGGCGGCCATGTCGTCCTCGCGCGTGTAGATCAGCTTCACCGGTTTGCCGCTGAGCTTGGACAGCAGCGTCGCATCGATCGTGAAGTCAGGGGCGAAGCGCCGTCCGAAACCGCCGCCGAGCAACAAGGTGTTCACCTTCACCTTGGCCGGCGTGACCTGCGCCACCTGGCCGAGGATGCCCTGCGCCGGGCCCTGGCTTTGCGTGCCGACCCAGATCTCGACTTCGTCGCCGCGCACATGCGCGGTGCAGTTCATCGGCTCCATGCAGGCGTGCGCGAGGTACGGCGCTTCATAGACCGCGTCGACACTGGTCGCGCTGTTCGCCGCGGCGTCACGCAGGTTGCCCTCGTCGCGTGACACCGCGTCGGCTTGGCCGGCCGCGGAATGCAGCGCCTCGCTGATGCCTGGTGAGGACAGGCCCGCGTGCACGCCGAGATCCCACTCGACGCGCAAGGCATCGCGGCCGCGCTTCGCGGCCCAGTAGCCGTCGGCGAGCACGGCGACGCCGCTCGCAATGACGAGGACTTGACGCACGCCGGCCATCGCCTTCGCGGCGGCCTCGTCGAGGCTGATCGGCTTGGCACCGGGCATGGGCGCGCGCGCCATCACGGCGACCAGCATGCCGGGCACCGCGGCGTCAATGCCGAACCGGCCGGCTCCGTTCACTTTGGCGGGGGTATCCAGGCGCTTCAGCGACTTGCCGAGCAGCTTGAAGTCCTTCGGGTCCTTCAGCTTCGGCTGCGTCGGCACCGGCAGCTTGGCCGCCAGGCTGGTCAACGCGCCGTAGGAGAGCTTGCTGCCCTTGGGCGCGATCACGTAGCTGTTTTCGGTGCGGAGCAGCGCCGCATCCAACTTCCACTGCGCCGCTGCCGCCGCCACAAGCATCTCGCGCGCCGCCGCACCGGCCTTGCGCAACGGCTCCCAGTGCGCACGAATCGTCGTGCTGCCGCCGGTGGCCTGCATGCCGAACATCGGGTTCGCGTAGGCCGCATCCACCGGCGCCTGGATCACGCCGACGCGGTTCCAGTCGGCGTCCAACTCCTCGGCAATCAGCATCGGAATCGCGGTCAGCACGCCCTGGCCCATCTCGGCCGAGCCGCAGACGACGGTGATGGCGTTGTCGGGCGCGATCCGCAGATAGGCGTTGAGGGCCCCCGGAACCCGTGCCGCGCCGCCGACGTCCAGGCGTTGCGCCGCGGTGGGGGCCGCGGGCAGTGTGAAACCGATCGCCAGCGCGGCACCGCCGCTATTGCGCAGGAAACCGCGCCGCGTTGTCGTGCGGGGTGTGGCCAGCGGCGTGGCGCTCAACATCGGCGGGTTCGTCGGTTGCTTGGCCATGTTCAAACCCCGCGCACGATCAGGTTCGCGGCGGCGTCCTTGATCGCCGCGCGAATCTGGTTGTAGGTGCCGCAGCGGCAGATGTTGCCGCGCATCGCTTCGTCGATCTGCGCATCGCTCGGGCGTTTGTGAACCGCGAGCAGCGCGCACGCGCTCATGATCTGGCCCGACTGGCAATAGCCGCATTGCGGCACGTCGTGCAGCGTCCATGACGTCTGCACCGCCTTGCCGATGCGGCTGGCGCCCACGCCTTCGATGCTCGTCACCTGCTTGCCCACGGCCGCCGACAGCGGTGTCGTGCAAGAGCGCACCGCCTGCCCGTCCAGGTGCACCGTGCACGCGCCGCACAGCGCCATGCCGCAACCGAACTTGGTGCCGGTGAGCTGGAGGTTCTCGCGCAGCGCCCACAGCAACGGCATTTCCGGGTCGGCGTCCACCGAATGCTGCTTGCCGTTCACCGAAAGTTTGATCATTGGAAAAGCTCCTTGCAAATCGGTATGGGCCGCGATACGGGCCGCGAGACGGGCCGAGCCGGTCGGCAAGCGTAGCGCAAACATCGCGCCATGCTTGCGCCAGGGGCCCAACACGGGCCCGAGCCAAAGTCCGAACAGGCTCCCAACGACCAGGCCGAGAAATAGGCCACGGTCGCGCCGATCCCGGGGTCCGCCGGCGCCTGCCCGGCGCGCCCGGCAGGCGCCGGCTTGGCCGATGATTCGCATCGCGCCGCGCGGCCGCAATGGCCCATGCGCGATTTCCCCTGTCTCGTTG
>JANOLA010000150.1:0-3674 GCA_031419535.1 Burkholderiales bacterium
GAGCCGTCAAGGGCATGGAAGAGCGCCACCAACGGTCGTGGGCCGTGGTGGAACTCGGGCGCGAGTCACATGAACCAGGCGTTCCCGAAGGCGTGGTTCAATGCACAGGGACTGGTCTCGCTGCTGGACACCCACCAGCGAGTTCTTCTCATCAACTGAACCGACGTATGCGGAACCGCACGTTCGGTGGTGTGAGAGGGCTGAGGGGGCGACCCCGCACCCTACTCGATCGTCATTGCGGCGAGGCACCCGGCATCACGTTGCGAACCTCGTGCTGTCTGGGCACGCGATACGAAGCCCAGCATCGCCTGGCCCCCCCGGCGGGAATCGAACCCACATCTAGCGCTTAGGAGGCGCTCGTTCTATCCAGTGAACTACGGCGGGAGCGGCGAATTTTCGCACGCGCCCGCGCCGCGCCTGGCACGCCGATCGACTCGTCCGGCCTTCACTCGCTTTGTCTCAGTCTCTCAAATTACGCCGCGCGCCCGAACCACCACACCGACAGCCCCGCCGCGGTGACCAGCAGCAAAGCGCCAAGCAGCGCGAACAGCGCGCTGATTTCAGTTTCCTTGCGCTCGACCACCAAACGTGTGCTAAGCGACTGGTACACCTTCTTCAGGTCTTCGGCGGTGCCTGCGTAGAAGTAGTCGGCGCGGGTGCGGTCGGCGATGTTCTTCAGCGTGTCTTCGTCCAGCCGCACGCGCATCGACCAGCCCTCGAAGCCGATCGTCTCGCCCTCCTTCGTGCCGATGCCCACCGTGTAGACGCGCACGCCGCGCTCGGAGGCCATCTTCGCGGCGTCCAGCGGATCCGGCCCGGTGGTGCGCTGGCCGTCGGTGAGCATGATGATCGCGGCGGATGAAAACGAGCCCGGTTCGACCGGGGTGAATTCCTGCTTGGGCTTGTCGCCCGGTTGCGCCGGCATGTTGCGCGCGCCGGTGATCTGCGACAGGTCGATCCCGGCATCGGGAAAGATCGTCGCGAGCGAGAGCACGATGCCGCTGCCGGTGGCCGTGCCGCGCTGCATCTGAAAGCGGTCGATCGAGGCGTAGACGTCGTCGCGGCTCAGGGTGGGTGCCTGCACCACCGCGGCCGTGCCGGCGAAAGAAACGACGGCCACGCGCACCGAGCGCGGCAGTTCGGCGACAAAGCTCTTGGCCGCTTCCTGCGCGGCGACCATGCGGTTTGGCTTGACGTCGGTGGCGCGCATGCTGCCCGACACGTCGATCGCCAGCACGATCGTTTTCTGTGCGCTGGGCAGCGTGATCACCGCCGCCGGCCGCGACGCGGCGAACAGCAAGGCGGTGATGGCCAGCAGCATCAGTGCTGGCGGCACATGGCGCCGCCACGCGGTCGTCTTGGCCATCGCCTCGCGCACGAGGCCCAGGTTGGCGTAGCGCAGCACGGTCTTCTTGCGCCGCGCGAGCAGCCAGAAGTAGCCGGCCACGAGCAGCGGCACTGCGAGCATGGCCCAGAGCATTTCGGGCCACAGGAAATTCATCCACGGTGTTGTCGTCATGGTGCGGAACCTCGCAAGGAACCGAAGGGCCGCTCCCGAGGATCCTTGACCCCAAGGGCCTCGAAGGGGCCTGTTCGTGGCCCCTGCGGCGGGCTCGGCGTGCCGAGTCCTGGGGGCGCTCGCCATGCTGAAGCCGAGCCGGGGGCGCCGCCGCCCGCATTGAGGCGGCTGCGCTGGCGGCGCAGGTCGGCAAACCGAAGAATGGCGTCGAGCAGATTGTCGTCGGTGGCGAGCTCGAGCGTGTCCACGCCGGCGTGCGCCAAGGCGCGGCGCAGCGCGGTCTCGCGCGCCTGCGCGAGTTGTGCGAAGCGCTGCCGAAAGCCCGCGTCGTGCGTGTCGACCATCAACTGCTCGCCGGTTTCGGCGTCGTTCATGCTCACCAGGCCCATGTCGGGCAGGTCCATCTCGAGCGGGTCGTAGAGCCGCACGGCGGTCACTTCGTGGCGCTGCGCGAGCTGCGCGAGCGCCCGCTCCCAACCCGGCGCGCTGATGAAGTCCGACACGATGAACAGCGTGCTGCGCCGCTTCACGATGCGCTGCGCGGCGATCAGCAGGTCGCGCAATTGGGTCGCACCTTCGGCCGACTTTTCCGGGCGCTGCGCCATGCGCTGCATGATGTGCAGCACCTGCGTGCGCCCGCCGCGCACGGGGATCACGGTGTCGACGGCGGTGCCGTAGAGGACCGCGCCGATGCGGTTGCCGTGGCGTGTGAGCAGGCGCGCGAGCACGGCGACGAAGTCGCGCGCGACGCTGCGCTTGGTGGTGCGGTCGGAGCCGAAGTCGACACTCGCGCTCAGGTCGACCAGAAACCAGGCCGCGAGTTCACGGTCTTCCGTGAACTGCCGAACATAGGGCGTTTGCAGCCGCGCAGTGACGTTCCAGTCGATGTGACGCACGTCGTCATGGTGCTGGTATTCGCGCAGGTCGGCCAGGTCCAGGCCGGCGCCGCGCCACAGGGTTCGGTAGTCGCCTTGCAGCACGCCGTCCAGGCGCCGCAGCACGGTCCACTCCAGGCGCTTGAGCAGCGCGTCGGCGCCGCCGGCCGATACCGAGTCGGCACCGCTCGCCAAGCCGCTGCCGGCGCTGGCGCTTGAAGGGCGTGCGCCTGCACCGCTCAACGGATCGTCGAGCCGCCGTTGCGCGGCCGGCGCGTCGCCCCACGGGGTGATGGTGTCGCTGCGGCGGCGCTCGACGAAGACTGACACGGAAGCCGACCTCAGGTCGATGTTGCGTGTGTTGCGTGCGTCGCGAGCGGCTTGTCCGG
The DNA here is from genome assembly GCA_031419535.1 of Burkholderiales bacterium. Taxonomy (GTDB): domain Bacteria; phylum Pseudomonadota; class Gammaproteobacteria; order Burkholderiales; family Burkholderiaceae_C; genus JAEMQF01. The sequence goes on from JANOLA010000150.1 coordinate 2,784, forward strand.
CACCGGAATCTTCTTCTGCACGCGCTCGACGATCTGGTCTGCGTTCAACCCGTCGGCCAGCGCCTCGTACGACAGCACGAGGCGGTGCCGCAGCACGTCGGCCACGAGGCCCGTCATGTCTTCGGGCAACGCGTAGTTGCGCCCGCGCATGAAGGCCAGTGCGCGCGCGCCCTCGATCAAGCCGATGGTGGCGCGTGGGCTCGCGCCGAAAGTGATGTACTTGGCCAGATCGGCCATGCCATAGCGGTCGGGGCGGCGCGTCGCGCTCACCAGTTTCACCGCGTACTGCATCAGCGAGGGGTCGACGTAAACCTGTCGGCATTCATGCTGCAGTTCGCCCAGCTGGCTCATGCTGGCCACCACGTTCACCGTGGTGGGCGGGCCGGTGACGCGCTGCGCGACGACGAGCTCTTCGTCTTCGGTGGGGTAATCGACCAGCACTTTCATCATGAAGCGGTCGACCTGCGCTTCGGGCAATGGATAGGTGCCTTCGGTTTCGATCGGGTTTTGCGTCGCCATCACCAAGAAAGGCTCGGGCACCTTGTGCGTCTCACCGGCGATCGTGACCTGGCGCTCCTGCATGACTTCGAGCAGGGCGCTTTGCACCTTGGCCGGCGCGCGGTTGATTTCGTCGGCCAGCAAGAGGTTGGCGAACACGGGGCCCAGCGCGGTGCCGAACTCGCCCGTCTTCTGGTTGTAGATGCGCGTCCCGACGAGGTCGGCCGGGACGAGGTCCGGCGTGAACTGGATCCGCCTGAACTCGCCACCGATCGTGTCGGCCACGGTCTTGATGGCCATCGTCTTGGCGAGTCCCGGGACACCCTCGACGAGGATGTGTCCACGGACCAGCAACGCGATCACGAGCCGCTCCAGGAGGTGATCCTGGCCGAC
>JANOLA010000151.1:0-5383 GCA_031419535.1 Burkholderiales bacterium
TGACGATCGGTGCGCAGGTGGAGGGCGTGTTCGAACACCACGCCGCTACAGAGCCCGAGCACACGGGCTATTCGTTGCTGCAATGGCGGGTTGCCGATGTCGGCGCGGCCTCACAGCGCTGACGCGCTGAGCTCGGTGCCCACGGTAAATTCGTTCTCGCGCGATTAGCCAGCAGCGGCATGGCCTGTGGAGTTCTTGGTCATCAGCATGTAGTCGAAGACCAGACGGGTCTTGGCCGCGAGCCTGCGAGTCATGGCGGCGATCGAGTCGCCGGGCTTGGCGTGCAGGTTGAGCAGGCCGATCGCGAAGCGGCGCAGGCGCGAAGTGTTTTCCGGGCCGTGGCCGGTGCGGATGCGGCAGCGGTCTTCATCCCACGTCATATCCAGCACGTAGTGGCAGCTATTCTCGATGGCCCAGTGACCGCGGTTGTGGCGCAGCACGGTGGCCGGGCTGGCTTGCGCGAGCGTGCAACTGGTGATGCCCAGCGCCACTTCGATGCTGCTGCGCCGCGACTTCTTGTCGATCACCTCGCGCTCGATCAGGAAGACCTGGCCGACGTGAGGGAAGGCGACATAGTGGTTGAGCCGATCGGAGCACCAGATGCGGCGCGTCTCGATGCGGCCATGGTCCGGGGGAGAGATCTCGGTATAGCAGGCAGGGCCGCGCTGCGCAAACAGCAAGCCGATGGCTTCTTGCAGTGTGGGCTGGTTGCCCTTGACGGTGAAGTGGTAGTGCGCCCCGCGCGCGACCAGGTAGTGGGCCAGCTCGCGCTGGGTGAGCAGCGCGTCGGCGGTGATGACGCGCCCGGCGATGTCGATGCCGTCGAGCATCGGCGCGGCCGTCTTGATCTCATTCGTGCGCTTGACCTCATCGCTGTCGCGCACACTCAGGGTGCCGACTTTTTTTGGGTGTACGCCGCCTTGGACGTGTGACCCACCGCGCTCATGACGTGCACCTGGTGGCCCTGCTCGTCGATGGCGCCACGCAGGATTTTGCCGTCAATGGCCAGGCTGCTGTCGCGCTGCGCCCACAAGGCATTCCAGGCGCCCAGGGCGCGGTCCAGGGCCTGCGGATCGACCCGCATGAGCACATCGCGGATCACGCTCACGCTCGGGATCAGGTACTCGCGCGTATCCGGGTCGCGTCGGCAGCCGATGCGCTGGGCGCCCTTTTGCCCCAGGCCCTGGGCCCACTGGCCGATGGCCTTGTAGCCGCGCATGCCGCACAGGGTGGCGCCCACAGCAATGGCCAGCACCGCGCGCATCGGGTGGCGCCGGCCCTGGGCGCGGCGCGGGTCGGTGATGCTGCCAAAGCTCTCGGGCAGCGCGCGCATCTGCACGGCGGTCAGTGTCATCTTGGGCTTCTCCTCGGTATGGTCGCGGGGGTCGAGAACGGCTTGCGCCAGGCGCTGGCGCGCGCGCGGGTGCAGCGCGCGCACGAAGACTTGCTTGGGGGAGCGGTGCGGCGCAGCGCTGTAGCCCTGCGCGGTGCGCCGAAAGCCCTGCGTCAGGCCCACGCAGCTCCAGTTCGCCGCGCGGTACACCGTGCCGTGAAAGCGCTGCGGATCGACGAAGGTCTCGAGCAGCAGCAGCGGGTGACCGAAGCGCGCGAGCCAGTCACCGGGCAGCCGCCGCTCGCACAGTGCGAGCACCTTGGAGCCCAGGTTGGGCTGGTGCCATTCGGGCAGGATCAGAAAGCGGCTGTTGTTGGCGATCAGCTTGAGCCGCCCGAACTGCACCCGCGGGTCCCAGCCGATCCAGCGGTCGCGCGCGCCGCACTTGAGCGAGGAGGCCGAGAAACTCAGCAGCGCCACGCAGGCCTCGCCGTACTGCGCCACGTAGCGTAAGGTCTGCCCGATCTTGGGCGTCGCGCCCAGATAGTGATGTCGCTCCAGCAATTGCTGGAACTGCTCGTCTTCCTCAGGCGCTATGGGCCTGAGCGTCACCTTCGATAAATCCACGCCGCATCCGCCCTCTCGGGTTGCCTTGCGCAGGGTTGTAGCTGAAGGGGGCGGAGATGTCCAGCGTTTCAGGCAATGGTGTTGTCACAGCACAAAAATCCGCTGAGCGCGCGTTCACCCTGTTGGGGCGGCCCGGGGAGGTTGCTCAACCGCTCGACACGGCTGTCGCGAACTGGGCCTTGAGGTGAGCGCGCACGCCCATCAATTGCCTACCGCGGTCTTGCGCGTCTGGCGACAGCGGTCCGGACTCGAAGAGCTGCTTGAGCTCGTCTTCCACCGCTTGCAGGCGCATGCGGTCGATGACCAGGCGCAACTCGCGCGCGAAATCCAGCCCGGCGTCAGGCTCCTGGAACGCCTCGATGCGCGCCAGAACCTCATGCGGGTTGCCCGGCGCGACGCGACTTCGCAGCTCTTGCAGGTAGGCGGCGCTCGCCAACGGCCCGTGGTCGAGCATGATCTGCTCGAACGCGCCGAACAACGGGCCATAAGGCGGCGCCTGGCTCGCGAACATGTCGTGGACCTGGCTGTCCAGCTCGGTCCAAAGCTCGCAGCGGTGCAGCAACAGCCAGAGCGCGCGGTCCAGCAAGGTCGGCGTGCCTCGGCTCAGGCGCTTGCTCATGGTTCGCTGCGGGCGAATTGGCGCGCCGCCGGCGGCCGCGGCACGTTGCGCTGCCGCGCCCTGCCACAAACCGATCAGCTCCGCTGTCTCCAGGCGCGCGCTGGCCGCCAGCTCGCCCATTATCTGCAGCTTCAGCGCGCCCTCGGGCAATGCCGACCAGTAGGGCTTTGCGTTGCCCAACAAGCGTGCCCGGCCCTCGGCGGTGTCGAGATCGCCACCGGCCGACGCGGCGTCGACCATCTGCCGTGACAGCGGCACCGCCTGCGCCACGCAGGCCTCAAACGCAGCGGCGCCGAACTCGCGCACATAGCTGTCGGGGTCGTGCTCGGCGGGCAGGAACAGGAATTTGATGCTGCGTGCCTCGGTGGCGTGTGGCAGGCTCGCTTCCATCGCGCGCAGCGCCGCTCGGCGCCCGGCGGCGTCGCCATCGAAGCTGAACACGACCGACTCGGTGAAGCGAAACAGCTTCTGCACATGTTCGGCTGTGCACGCCGTGCCCAAGGTGGCGACGGCGTTGCCAAAGCCCATTTGCGCCAGCGCCACCACGTCCATGTAGCCCTCGACGACCAGGGCGTAGCCGCGGGCGCGCAACCCGGCCCGGGCCTCGAACAGCCCATACAGCTCGCGCCCCTTGCTGAACAGCGGTGTTTCGGGCGAGTTGAGGTACTTTGGTTCGCCACGGTCGAGCACGCGCCCGCCGAAGCCGATAACGTCGCCCTGAACCGAGCGGATCGGAAACATGATCCGGTCGCGAAAGCGGTCGTAGCGCTTGCGCTCCGTGCCTTCGCTCGGATCGGCGGGCTGCGCGATGACCATGCCGCTTTCTTCGAGCAAGGGATCGTCGTAGTCCGCGAAGGCGATCGCGAGCGCGCGCCAGCCATCGGGCGCGTAGCCCAGACTGAATTGCGCGGCGATCTCGCCGCTGAGGCCGCGCCGCTTCAGGTAGTCGACCGCGCGCGGGTCACCCTTGAGTTGGGCGCGATAGAACTCGGCCGCCTGACTCAGTGCGCCGGACAGCGTCTGCCGGTGCTTCTTGGCGGCCACGGCGCGTTCCCGGTCGTCGGGCGACGTGGGGTCGTCGGGAATTTTCATTCCCAGTTGTTGCGCCAGGTCTTCGACGGCTTCGCGAAAGCCCGCGCCGGTGTGTTCGGTGAGGAAGCGGATCGCGTCGCCGCTCGCTCCGCAGCCGAAGCAGTGATAGAACTGCTTGCTCGGGCTCACCGTGAAACTGGGCGACTTCTCGGCGTGGAAGGGGCACAGGCCCGACAGGTTGGCGCCGGTCTTCTTCAGTTGCACATGGCGGCCCACCACCTCGACGATGTCGATGCGTGACAGCAGGTCTTGCAGGAACGAAGGGGGAATCATCCAGGGAGCGACAGTTTGGCTTCGCGGGAATCTCGGATGCCGCCGTGGGCCGGCGCCGCATCGCAACTCTAGTCGATGAGGGGCGCCGCGAGCGTGGAGATGCCGCTGAAGGAATGCACCCAGGCTTGCACTTCATCGCCCGGCATCGGCAATGCGATGCCGTTGCCCTGGCCGATGTCGCAGCCGATTTCGATCAGGCGCTGCGCCTGCTCCAGCGTGTCCACGCCTTCGGCGACGACGCTGCAGCCGAAGGTTTCCGACAGGCCGATCACGCCTTCCACGATGGCCAGGTCGTGCCTGTCGTTGAGCATGTTGATGACGAACGAGCGATCGATCTTGAGCATGTCGATCGGCAGGCGTTTCAGGTAGGTCAGCGTCGAGTAGCCGGTGCCGAAGTCGTCGAGCGCGAAGCGCACGCCCAGGGCTCGGCATTCCTGCATCAGGTCGCAGGTGAAGTCCATGTCGGCCAGCGCCGTCGTCTCGAGGATTTCCAGCACCAGCCGGTCGGCGACCGGCGTGCTCTGCTGCGCCAACAGCTCCGCGAGGTGCCGTGCGAACGTCGGCTCTTGAAGATGGCGCGCCGAAACGTTGACGCTCACCGTCAAGTCCAGCCCCATGCTCTGCCACCGCGCGAGTTGCTCGATGCCGCGCTGCAACACCCAGTTGCCCACGCCCACCGCGAGGTCGGTGTGTTCGATCAGCGGCAGGAACTGGCCGGGCAACAGCAGGCCCTGCTCGGGGTGGTTCCAGCGCAGCAAGGCCTCGACGCCGATGACGCGGCCGTCGCGCATGTCGACCTTGGGCTGGAAGTACAGGCAAAACTCGTCGTCGTCGAGCGCGTCCTGTACGCGGCCCAGGGCGACAAAACGGGCTTCGGTGCGGCGGTCGTGTTCCGCGTCGAAGAACTGGTAGCCGTTGCGCCCGGCCTGCTTGGCGCCGTACATCGCGTGGTCGGCATGGCGCAGCAGGGTTTCGGCGTCCGCTTGATCCAGCGGGTAGACAGTCGCGCCGATGCTGGCCGTGATGTACACCGGTGCCTCGCTCACGTCGAGCGCGAACGGCAAGTGCACCTGGCGCAGCATGCGCTCCACTGCTTGCCGGCTTTCTTCCAACGTAGCGGTGCGCAGCAGCAGCACGAACTCGTCGCCGCCGATGCGCGCCACGAGATCGTCGCCGCTGGCGCGGGTGCGCAGCGAGCGGCGCAGCCGTTCGGCCAGCTTGATCAGCAGTTGATCGCCGGCGTGGTGGCCGAACTGGTCGTTGACGGGCTTGAAGTAGTCGAGGTCGAGGAAACACACCGTGAGCAAGCTGCCGTCGTGTCCCGCGGTGGCGAGCGCTTCCATCAGGATCTGCGTCAGCCTGACGCGATTGGGCAGGCCCGTCAGCTCGTCGAAGTGCGCCTGGCGGCGCAGTTGCTCGATCTGCAAGCGCGCCTGGGT
>JANOLA010000152.1:0-3678 GCA_031419535.1 Burkholderiales bacterium
GCTCGGCCTCGGGCTGCTGCTTGCGCTGCTGGGCGCCTTCGTCGTCTACGCAGGCGTGCGCGAAGCGCGCAAGACCGCACCAAGCCCCACGCCAGCCGCCGCCCCACACGCCTTCGCCGAGCAACGCCCAGCGCACAGTGCCGCCGAAGAACGCTTCGCGCAGGCGCTTTGGAACATCCACGCCGAGGTGCGCACCGCGGCGGTGCGCATGACGTTCGCCGGCCTCACCTACAAAATGGGCGATGCCGACCGTGCCAGCGTCGGCACCAAGGTCGCGCCGCTGATCCAAACCTTCGGTCAGGCTGAAACCCAACTGCTCGCGCTGGAGGCACCGGCGTCGATGCAGGAAACGCGTCTGCGCTACGCCAATGCATTGCGCTTGTACGCGGCGGCGTCGCAGGAAATGGTGAAGGTGGCGCAGGACGGCAAGGACGCGCACCTGTTGAAAGCGCATGAGATGTCGGAGCAAGCCTCCGGCATCCTTCTCGAGGTGGGTGAGCAGTTGTGGCCGGGCGAGATCAAACCGAATTGATCGCTCTCGGCAGCAGGCGGCTCGTGGTTCAACTAACAGGAGGCAAGACGACATGAGACAGCAACTTTTCAAGGCGCTCGCGGGCGCGGTGCTCGCAAGCTTCGGCGCGCTCGGCGCCGGCGTGGCGCAGGCTCAGAACTGCTCGGTGTGGCTGGTCGAAAACAGCCGCTTCATGGGCGTGCCGTTCGGCATGTTCCACCCGGACCGTTCGTTCATTCAAGGCAGCACCGACCCGAAGAACAACGTCAACACGGTGGACCTGCCGGTCAACGTGGGCGTGATCAAGTGCGGTCAGGAACTGATCCTGTACGACGCGGGCTGGAACCAGACCGACTACCACACGGCGACCGGCACCAAACACTGGTCGCCGCTGTCGCAACAGATCACGCAGCTCGGCTTCAAGGCCGCCGACGTGACCAAGGTCGTGATCGGCCACGGCCACTGGGACCACGCCGGTTCGCTCGACGAATTTCCGAACGCGATGCTCTACGTGCAGGCCGAAGAGCTGCGCGGCATCGAGTGGGCGTTGAACTACCAAGGGCATGAGCGGATTCGCGCGCACAACTTCGACAAGGGTGGCTGCAACCGCACGCCCGCTTGCGGCTACCCGCCCAAGACGATGGACTCGATCTACGGCAAGGTGCTGCGCGGCAAGGCGGTCATCGTCAACGGCGACATGGAAGTCATCCCCGGCGTGAAGATCCACGCCGCGCACCGCGCACACACCGCGGGCTCGCAACTGCTGGAAGTGCCCACCAGCATCGGCAAGCTCGTGTTCGGCTCCGACGCCTATTCATCGTGGGAAGCGATCCGCGATTGGGAAGTCGCGAACATCCAGCAGACCGACTCCGTGCAGCAATTCCTCGCCTACGAGAAGTGCTACAAGATCACCGGCGGCTACAACAACTGCGTCGCCGCGCACGAGCCGCTGTCGTACAGCGCCAAGTACCCGCTGACGCGCAACGCCTGGGTCGGCATGAACGGTGGGCGCCTGGCTGAGATTGCGCTGGCGCCGGGCGAAACTTCGCGCAAGAAGTAAGGCCACAAGTCAAGCCTGAGAGTCTCCTCGGTCTTGCTCCCTCTCCCTCCGGGAGGGGTGCGATTCAAACTGATGTGGCCCAATGAGGGGCGTAGCCACAGCCGCAGGAGGTGCCCGAGATGGAGCCGAGCAAAGTCAGTGATGAAGAGATGCTGCGAATGATCAACGAGCATCCGCAGATCCGGCAGCGATTGATTTCGCTGCTGGCAGCGGTGCACGACACAGCGGGAGACTTGAAACGAGCCGACGATGCCGAGCAGCGTCTGAGCCAGGAGCTGCGCCGTCTGGGGCAGGAGGCCATGCAGGCCTGGGCCGACGAGCAGGTTCAGGCGACGGAGCGCGAGGTGCGCCGAGGCGGGCGGGCGCATCGCGAGGGTAAAAAAAACTCCAGTGGCACACCACGTTCGGCGCCATCTGCGTGATCGAGCCGCAGTACCGCAGCGCCAGCAAGCGGCTGCGTCCGTTTGCGCGCAGCGCCGGCGTGAAGGCCCGGGGCTGCTCGCGACTGCTGCAACGGGTGCTCACCGATCTTGCGGCCGACCTGCCCTTTGCCAAGGCGATGGACAAGCTGGTCGAGCACTATGGCATCGTGATCGGTGAGAGCACCATCCGCAAGGTCACCTTGAGTCACGCTCAGGCGATCCACCGCGGCAGCGGCGGCGGCTTCGCGCAAGGGCTGCCTGAGAAGGTGGCTGCCGCGCAGACCTTCATCGTCCAGACTGACGGCACCATGGTGCCCACCGTGCGCAGCGCAAGCGTTGGTGATCGACGCAAGGGCAAGACCGTGCAGTGGCAAGAAGCCAAAGTCAGCTTGGCGCATGTTCACGGCAGTACGCAGCGCGTCTATGGCGCCACGCTGCTGGGCGATGTGAACATTGCTGGGCGGCAGTTGCGCGCCTGCGCCAAGCGCGCCGGCTTTGGCGTGGGTCACCGCGTGCATGGCCTGGGCGACGGCGCCCCATGGATCGCCGCCCAGGTCAAGCAGCGCTTCGGCAGCCAAGGCAGCTACCTGCTGGACTTCTACCATGTGTGCGACTACCTCAGCGCGGCGGCTCAGGCGATCGAGACGCAGCCCGGCGCGCAGCAGGCGTGGCTGAGCACCCAGAAGGACAGGCTGTGCAACGAGCAGCCCGACGAGGTCGTGCAGGCATTGCACGCTCACTTGGAGCCCGCCGACACCGAAGAGGATCAGGCCCCGGTGCGCCGGTGCCACCGCTACTTGTGCCAGCGCCTGAACCAGCTCGACTACAAGGGCGCGCTCAGCCAGGGCCTGCCCATCGGATCAGGAGAAATCGAAAGCGCGCATCGCTACATCGTCCAAAAGCGCCTGAAGCTGCCCGGCTCCTGGTGGCAGGCGGCCAATGCCGATCGCATGCTCGCCCTGCGAGTCAATCGTGCCAACGGCGAATGGGCTTCCTACTGGGCCACCGACTTCCGATACGCGGCCTGAACCGGCACATCACTTTCAATCGCACCCCGGAGAACCCGATGGCCCTGGACAAGAACACAATCGCCAAGCTCGCCGAGCACCTGGAAACCTGCCAGTTGAACGCGCGCGACACGACCAAGATCACCGACGAATACCCCGGCATGGACTGGGCCGACGCGTACGCGATCCAAGATGCGATTCTGGATCGCAAGCTCGCGCGGGGCGCGCGCATCGCCGGTTACAAGGCCGGCCTCACGTCGCACGCCAAGATGAAGCAGATGGGCGTGGCCACGCCGGTGTTCGGTTTTCTCGTCGACGAGTTCACCGTGCCCGACGCTGGCGAAGTAAAGATGAGCGAGCTGATCCACCCCAAGGTCGAACCCGAAATCTGCTTCGTCACGCGCACCGAACTGCGCGGCCCGGGCTGCCACATCGCGAACGTGCTCGCCGCGTGCGACTTCGTGCTGCCGGGCATCGAAGTCATCGACAGCCGCTACCGCGATTTCAAGTTCGACCTGAAGAGCGTGGTGGCCGACAACACTTCGGCATCACGCTTCGTCGTCGGCGGGCGCATCGCCGACGCGCGCAGCGTCGATCTGCGCACCATGGGCATCGTACTCGAGAAGAACGGCGAACCGGTCTCGTTCGGCGCCGGCGCCGCCGTGCTCGGCCACCCGG
>JANOLA010000153.1:0-23006 GCA_031419535.1 Burkholderiales bacterium
GCCGTCGTGATGGGGCGCAAGACCTGGGAGTCGATCGGCCGGCCGCTTCCGGAGCGCCGCAACATCGTGGTGACCCGAAACCCGCAGTGGGGCGCACCGGGCGCTGTGGCGGCAGCGTCGATTCCAGCGGCACTCGCGCTGGCCGCTGATGCGTCAAAGATATTCGTGCTCGGCGGCGCGCAAATTTATGCGCAGGCGTTGCCGTTGGCGGATGAATTGATCCTCACCGAAATCGACGCCGATCTCGAAGGCGACGCCTTCTTCCCGGTCTGGGACCAGAGCCAGTTTCGCGAAGTGTCGCGAGAAGCCGGATCCAGCGAGGGCAGCCTTAGCTTCGACTACGTCACCTACGCAAGACAAGCGCAGGCTTGAGACGGCGCGTTCGCTCGCGGTGCGCGGGCTCGCGGTTGCGCGGGCCCGGGCTGGAGCTGGTCGGCGCGGTCGTCGTTAAGCGCTGATGTTGATCACGATACCCACGCCTGACAGCGCCGGTATCGTGGTGTCCGCGCCGAGTCCACGTGCCAGGCTGTGCAGGAAGCTGGCCAGGCTCGGTGCCGCGGTCTCGGTCGACGGGGCACTCGGGTTCAGCGAACGCAGCACGCGCATCATCGCGTCGAAGGCCTGCGCCAACGGGCTGGTGGCAGGCGCGGGAGTGGGAGTGGGAGTCGGAACCGGCGTGGGAACCTGCGCCGCCGGAACCACCGGCGTTGCCACCGGCGACACCGGCGTCGGCGTCGTGGGCGTTCCTGGCGGTGTCGGCGCGGGGGTCACGCCCGCCGTGTTCGTATCGAGGCGAACCGCAAGCGATTCGAGGCGCGTCGCCAAGCCCGAGTAGCCCCGTGACATGCCATATCCATGCTCATCATGCCCGTGGCGTCGATGGCCGTGGTGGCCGTGGTCGTCGTCGTCACCGCGATGCTCGCGGCGCGAGCCGGAGTCGGCGCCGCGCAACGCCTGCCACAGCGCATGGGCAAACGAGTACACAGCTTCTTCCACGCTCACCGCGGGTGGCGTGCCCGGCTGCGCCGGACCCGTGGTGGCACCCACGCTGGGCGCCGGGCTGGGCGTTGTTGCCACGACAGGCGCGGCAACGGCCGCCGCGGGCGCGGGCATCGGAAGTGGAACTGGGCCCGGCACCGGAGCGGGACCGGTGGGCGCGGGTGGCGGATTGGACGTGAGTCCCAGTTCGCGCAGCGCGGCCATCATCGCCTCATACAAGACATTGCGCCGGCCGTGCTCGTGGCCATGCGTCTCGCACGACCGCGGCGCGGGTGCCGGAGCGCTGGCCGCGGGTGCCACGGGCGCCGTTGCCGGAGCTGGAGCCGGAGCCACTTGGCTGAAAAAGTTGAAGGCGATGGACGTGATGGACATGATGAACTCCTTGCTGGTCGTTTGCCGCACTCAGTGATCGCGGCGGCCGCAACACGTTGTCGGCGCGCCGAACAGTGAAATTCAGACCTGGGAGGCAACCGCTGGTAACTGGGGGGCCTGTGCGTGCCTTTTGCGGTCGCGACAACTGCGCGGCTCGAACCGGGCTGACGCGCAGGATCCGCCAGCGCAGCGCGACGAAGAAAGAAAGCAAGTCTTGACAGAGAATCGCTCGATCGCGGTCAATCCGATCCGGCCGGCTTCGGCCGAGCCGCAGCGCCGCGCTCCCCCATTGCCGAGGCCCCGCTTGAAACTCGCCACCTGGAATGTCAATTCACTGACGGTGCGCCTGCCGCAAGTGCTCGCATGGCTCGCCGCGCACCAGCCCGACGCGCTGTGCTTGCAGGAAACCAAACTCGTCGACGAGAAGTTTCCGCTCGCGGAAGTCGAGGCGGCGGGCTATCGGGCCGAGTTCTTCGGCCAGAAAACCTACAACGGCGTCGCGCTGTTGACACGTGAAGCTGCCACCGATGTGGTGAAGAACATCCCGGGCTTCGACGATCCGTCGGCGCGCGTCATCGCCGGCACCGTGAATGGCGTGCGCACGATCGGCGCCTACATTCCCAACGGCGAAGCGCCCGACAGCGACAAGTTTCAGTACAAGATGCGTTGGCTCGACGCGCTGCACGACTGGCTGAAGCTCGAATGCGCCGCGCACCCGAGGCTCGTCTTGCTTGGCGACTTCAACATCGCGCCCGAAGACCGCGACGTCCACGACCCTGTCGCCTGGATGGGCCAGATTCACTGCACCGATCGCGAACGCGGTCAGTTCGCGCGCCTGATCGCACTGGGCTTGCACGACGCATTTCGGCTGTTCGAGCAGCCGCCCAAGAGCTGGAGCTGGTGGGACTACCGCAACCTGGCGTTTCGCAAGAACCAGGGGCTGCGCATCGACCACATTCTGGTGAGCGAAGCGCTGCGGCCGAGCGTCACCTCGTGCACGATCGACAAGCCGACGCGGAAAAACGAACGCCCGAGCGACCATGCCCCGGTGTGGCTGGAGCTGAGCGCCTGAGCGGTTGACAGGCCGTCGATCCCTCGGCGCTCGAGCTCCGAGCCGCCACCCGCCACCGCCTCAACCTTTCAGCCCGAGCTCCTGAATCTTGCGCGTGATCGTGTTGCGGCCGATCCCCAGGCGCTGCGCGGCTTCGATGCGGCGGCCGCGCGTGATGTCGAGCGCGGTTTGGATCAGCCGCGCCTCGACCCGGTTCGTCAGCTCGGTCCAGGTGTTGGGCGTGCCGGCCATCAGCAGCGCGCGCGCTTCTTCTTCAAGTCCGACGAGCCAATGCGTCGATGCGGGTTCGAGGCTAGCCACTGCCGGCGCGGTTGGCCGCGGGACGGCCTGCGCGGCAGTGACTGGCGCTTCGTTGGGCGCCGCGCCTGAAACGGCCGCGCTGAGGCCCGCGGCTGCGGGCTCCTCGGCACCCATCGAAGCCACAGGCGCACTGGGCCGCTGAAGCTCGGGCGGCAGGTCGCCCACGTCGACGCGCTGCGAAGGCGCCATCACGGTCAGCCAATGGCAGATGTTCTCGAGTTGGCGCACATTGCCCGGGTAGTCGAACTGGACCAGGCGCGCGAGCGCGGCGTCGCTGAACTGCTTGGCGTCGACACCCAGGTCTTTCGCGCTCTTTTGCAGGAAGAACTTGGCGAGCATGGGAATGTCATCGCGGCGCTCGCGCAGCGCCGGCAGGCGCAGACGAATCACATTCAGCCGGTGGAACAGGTCTTCGCGGAAGGTCCCGGCGCGCACCCGGTCTTCCAGGTCCTGGTGGGTCGCGGCGATCACGCGCACGTATGCGCGCATCGGGTTGTGCCCGCCGACGCGGTAGAACTGGCCGTCGGAGAGCACGCGCAGCAGGCGTGTTTGCAGGTCGAACGGCATGTCGCCGATTTCATCGAGGAACAGCGTGCCGCCGTCGGCTTGCTCGAAGCGCCCGCGGCGCATCGTCTGCGCGCCGGTGAAGGCGCCGCGCTCGTGCCCGAACAATTCGGATTCGAGCAGGTCTTTCGGAATCGCCGCCGTGTTGATCGCGACGAACGGCCCGTTGCTGCCCGCCTCGCCGCGCGGGCTGTGCTTGTGCAAGGCCTTCGCGACGAGCTCCTTGCCCGAGCCCGACTCGCCGGTGATGAGCACGGTGACGGTGCTCTGGCGCAAGCGACCGATGGCGCGAAACACGTCTTGCATCGCGCTCGCCTGGCCCAGCATTTCGGGCACCTGCGCGGAACGCTCGTCGCGCAGCGGCTCGCGCAGGCTTTCGTCCAGGGCACGCCGAATCAGCTCGACCGCCTTGGGCACGTCGAAGGGTTTGGGCAGGTACTCGAAGGCGCCGGTCTGAAACGCGCCGACGGCGCTGTCGAGGTCGGAGAAGGCCGTCATGATGATCACCGGCAGCCCCGGGTGCTTGAGCTTTACCTTCGCCAGCAAGTCAATGCCCGAGCCTCCCGGCATGCGGATGTCCGACACCAGCACCTGCGGCTGTTCGGTTTCCAGCGCGGCCATCACGTCGCGCGCATTGCTGAAGCTGCGCACTTGCAGGTTTTCACGCGCGAGCGCGCGCTCCAGAACGAAGCGGATGGATTGGTCGTCGTCGGCGATCCAGATGGGTTTCATGCAGGGCCTGGGTTGGCTGCCGGCGCCAAACAAGCCGTCATCGGCTTGCCGGTCAAGGCAGCGGGATCAGTATCTTGAAGACGGTGTTGCCGGGCTCGCTTTCAAATTCGACTGCGCCGAGATGCTGTTGAACAAACGTCTGCGCGAGCGTCAGCCCCAGACCCGAACCATCTTCACGCCCTGTGACCAGCGGGTAAAAAATTCTCTCGCGCAAATCTGCCGCGACGCCAGGGCCGTTGTCTCGCACATGCAATTCCAGTGCCAGACGATAACGCTGCTTGCCGAGCGTCAGCTGGCGCGCGATGCGCGAACTCAAGGTGATCGATGCGTCGCCCGTCGCGATTCGGTCGGTGAGCGCCTGGGCGGCGTTCTGGGCGATGTTGAGAACGGCCTGGATCAGCTGCTCGCGGTCGCCGCGGAATTCGGGGATCGACACGTCGTAGTCGCGCCGCACCGCCAGCCCTTTCGGGTACTCCGCCAGGATCAACGCGCGGACCCGTTCGCAGACCTCGTGGATGTTCACATCGCCCACCGTGTGGGGCGTGCGGTGCGGGGCCAGCAGCCGATCCACCAGCAATTGAAGGCGGTCTGCCTCGGCGACGATGACCCGGGTGTAGTCGCTCAATCCCTTGGAGGGCAGTTCCATCTCGAGCAGTTGCGCGGCGCCGCGGATTCCGCCGAGCGGGTTCTTGATCTCATGCGCGAGGTTGCGCACCAGTTCCTTATTCACCTGCGCCTGCTCGAGCACGCGCTCCTCGCGCTCCAGCCGCGTTTGCTGTTCGATCAGCACCAACTCGACCACGAGGTGCGCGGTTGCCTCGATCGGGCTGACGATCACGTGAACCGGCCAGGCCTCGCCGGGTGTCGGCCCGGGCCGGCGCAATTGCGCCTCGAGCCGGCTCGTCGAAAACTGGTTCGCCGCGACCGCCAGCACCATGGCGCGCAGGGCCTGGGCGTCGACGAACCAGTCGAACAGGTTGGAGCGCTCAACGTTGCGCCGCGCCAGGCCGATGGATTGTTCGAACGCGGTATTGACGAAGACGCACACGCCGTCCGCATCGATCACAGCGACCAGGCTCGCCAGATGGTCAAACGCGGCATAGGCCTGCAACCCGCCCGCGCGCCGCTCCGAGACCGGAACGGACCTGTCAGTCACTGCGGCAATTTGGCGAGTTCGCGCTTCAGCGCCGCGATGTCGTTTTCCTTGCGGGCGATGCCTGCTTTCAGTTCGGCGGCCCGATCCTGGTACTTCTGGTAGTTGCGCTCTTCGCCGCGCCGCTCGGGCTCGCCGTTGTTGTATTCCCTTTGCAGCCCGGCCAGGCGCTCGGTCTCCGTGCGCAGCTCGGCTTCGAGAATGCGGCGCGCGTCGCTGTCGCGAGAGCGCTGCTCGCTCGGGTCGACCTTCGCCTCGGTGCGGCCTTCCGAGTTTCGCGGCGACGAACCGGCAGGCCCCGCGGCCGGCTTGGCCTCGACGCGCGGGCGCACGCTCTGAATCACCGTCACCGGCACGCCTTCGAGGGTTCGGCAGTCGCGCTCCTTGGCTTCCTTGGCGCTGATCGTGTCGGTGTAAACGTTTCCCGGGCAGCGGTAAACCGTGTTGTTCGCCCGCGCGTCCGCGAGCGCGGCACCGCACAGCGAAAGCAACAAGACACGGCAGAATTGAAGGCCGATTCTCATGACAACCCATCCTTTGCCGTTGAACGCCCTGGGTGTCCGGGGCGCCGACCGGCGGGGCGAATTGTCTCGCAGCTTTGGCCCGCTCCGAACAGTTGGTCACGAATCGCAGCGGCGGGGCGAGAAAAAAGGGACGGCGATGGCCGTCCCTTTCTCGAAAGTCCTTGCAGATCGGGCTGAGCGCAGCCCGGCCCTGGGGCGCTCAGAGGCTGTAGTACATGTCGTACTCGACCGGATGCGTGGTCATGCGGAAGCGCGTCACTTCCTGCATCTTCAGTTCGATGTAGGCGTCGATGTACCCGTCGGTGAACACGCCGCCCTTGGTCAGGAAGGCACGGCCCTTGTCGAGGTAATCCAGGGCTTGATCCAGGCTGTGGCAAACGGTTGGAATCTTTGCGTCTTCCTCGGGCGGCAAGTGGTACAGGTCCTTGGTCGCGGCATCGCCTGGGTGGATCTTGTTCTCGATCCCGTCCAGGCCAGCCATCAGCATCGCGGCGAAGCCGAGATAAGGGTTGGTCTGGGGATCGGGGAAGCGCACTTCAATGCGCCGACCCTTGGGATTGGCCACGTAGGGAATGCGCACCGAGGCCGAACGGTTGCGCGAGCTGTAAGCGAGCTTGACCGGCGCTTCGAAGCCCGGAACCAAACGCTTGTAGCTGTTGGTTCCCGGGTTCGTGATGGCGTTCAGCGCCCGGGCGTGCTTGATGATGCCACCGATGTAGTAGAGCGCGAACTCGGACAGTCCTGCATAGCCGTCGCCGGCGAACAGGTTCTTGCCGTCTTTCCACACCGACTGGTGCACGTGCATGCCCGAGCCGTTGTCGCCGACGATCGGTTTGGGCATGAAAGTAGCCGTCTTTCCGTACGAGTGCGCGACGTTTTGGATCACGTACTTCTGCAGGTGCAGCCAGTCGGCGCGCTGCACGAGGGTGCTGAACTTCGTGCCCAGCTCCATCTGACCCGCGGTGCCGACTTCATGGTGATGCACTTCAACGGGGATGCCGAGCTGCTCGAGGATCAGGCACATCTCGGAGCGCATATCCTGGAAGCTGTCCACCGGCGGCGTGGGGAAATATCCGCCCTTCACGCTGGGGCGATAGCCCGAATTGCCGTGCTCGTATTCCTTGCTGCTGCTCCAGGCGGCTTCCTCGGATTCGATCTTGCAGAACGAGCCCGCCATGTCGACGCCCCAGCGCACGCTGTCGAACACGAAGAATTCGGGTTCCGGGCCGAAATACGCCGTGTCGCCAAGGCCCGAGGCCTTCAGGTAGGCCTCGGCGCGTTTGGCGAGCGAACGTGGGTCGCGCTCGTAAGGCTTGCCATCGCCGGGCTCGAGCACGTCGCAGGTTAACAACAGCGTCGGTTCCTCGAAGAACGGGTCGATATTGGCGGTGTTGGGATCGGGCATCAACAGCATGTCCGACGCCTCGATGCCTTTCCAGCCGGCAATCGATGAGCCGTCGAAGGCGTGGCCTGAGATGAACTTGTCTTCATCGAAGGCCGAAATGGGGACGGATACGTGTTGTTCCTTGCCGCGGGTATCGGTGAAGCGAAAGTCGACGAATTTGATTTCGTTTTCCTTCACCATCTTCATCACGTCGGCAACGGTCTTGGCCATGGGCTCTCCTCGCAGGGTCTTGTTTGGGGGGTTGAGTCGCGCGGCTATGGGCGCTCCGGCAGCGACTGTGGGTGAAAATGCGCACAGAAATGTAGCAGAATCCGTGCCCGCGGCCGGCCAAGGCAAACTGCCCTTAAAGCACCATTGCGGTGCCTCTGGATGCACCGTTTCCAAGAGGCGCGCGCCTCACCGCACCAATTCGGGGCCCAGCTCGACCTTGGCTTCGCGCAGGCCCAGCAACAGGTCGGCGTAGGCCTCGTCGATTGCGCGGCCATCGCCCTTCACGCCGAGTTCGATGTGGCGGCCCCATTGCGGGTGGTCGACGCTGGGCAGGCTGAACACCTTGATCGCACCATGGCGCGCCTCGATGCTCAGCATCAGCGGCGTCAGCGTCGCCTCCAGGCCGCCGAACACGATCACCGACTTCTCGCGCACGCCGACATGGCGGTGCAGATGCGCGAGGCGCTGGTCCAGCACCCATTCGATCATCGGCCAGGCCATCACGGGAAAGCCGGGCACGAAGTAGACCTTGTCGACCGAGAACCCGGCGATTTTGTTGTACGGGTTGGGAATGATCGACGCGTCTTGCGGAAACATCGCCATGTTCAGGCGGTGCACGTTGTCGCTGCGTTCGGGCTCATAGGCAAGGCCTTGTTCGCGTGCTTGATCGCGCATGCGCTCGAGGATCAAGTCGCGCCCCTGCGAGTGCAGCACCAGCGGCCGGTCCAGCGCGGAAGCGGCGCAATGGCGGGTGTGGTCGTCCGGCGTGGCGCCGATGCCACCGCATGAGAACACGAAGTCGCCGCTGGCGAATGCGTCGCGCAGGTCGGCGGTGATGCGCCTCGGGTCGTCGCCGACGTACCGCGCCCAGCTCAGGCCGAGGCCGCGCGCCGCGAGCAACTCGATCACTTTGGGCAGATGTTTGTCGGCGCGCTTGCCCGACAAGATTTCATCGCCGACGATCAGCAGGCCGAAGTTCATGGCGGCGGCAGGTGCAGTGGCGCCGGCTTCGCGGCCAGCGCCGGTGGGCTGGTGGCGATCATCGTCGGGCTCGCGCCGGCGTCAATGGCTTCAGCGGCGGCACGCGCCGATGCTTCGCGCAACAGCGCCAGCGCGGCCAGCAAATAGTGGGTGAACCACAGCGTGGAAAACGCGAACACCAGCGTGTACAGCCACACCGCGACGACGACCAGCAGCGGCGCGAGGATCAACATCGCGGCACTCACCGCCCAAAGCAGTGACGGCGCCGCGCCCAGGTAACCGGTGACCACGCCCATCGCGACCAAGGGCCAGCGGTGCTCGCGCATCAGCGCGCCCCGCTCCTGCGCGCTGGCATGCTCGGCGAGCGCGTCGAAACTCATCACGCGGTAGGTCAGCCAGCCCCAGATCAGCGGCGGCAGCAGCAAGATCAAGGGCGGCACGAACCAGAACGGAATGCTCACCACCAAAGCGGCCAGCGCCGCCAGCGAGCAGCCGAGCGACCAGGACACGCTCGCGACAAAACTCGCGCCACGGCGCCGCTCGAGAGCGGGAAAGCGGCGCTGCGCGATCAGGGTCACGACAGCTGGCGTCATCAGCAGCGCCACCAGCAACAGCGAGAGCACGACGATCACCGGCACCGCCAGCGCCACCACGATCAGCGGCCCGAGCACGACGACCAGCCCCTTGCCCCCGACGCCGCCCAGCCAGCCCTCCAGCGCCTTGATCAGCTGCCAGCCTTCAAGGGTGGCGCGCACGTTCGCGATCGCGTCTTCCCAGAAAAAATAGCCGAGCAGCCAGGCCAGCCCGCCGGCCACGAGAAGCGGCAGAAACGACAGCAGGATGACGCGCGGATGCAGGCAGTAAGCGGCGGCGCGCCAGAACGAATCGATCAGCGGGTTCACGCCGCGGAGGATAGTCCAAGCGCGGCGCCCAGCCGCCTCAGACCCAGCCATTGCTGCTGCCAAAAGCCGCCGCCGTAATCGCGCTCACCTTCGCCCGGCAGTTGGTCTCGGATTCCGGTGGAGTCGTAGCGTTCCTCGAAGTTGGCGGTGCGAAAAACGATGTCCCAGACCGGAAGCAGCACGGCGAAGTTGTGCCCTCCCAGGCTGCCCTTGCCTGCCGACTCATGGCCCAGGCCGATGCTGTGGTGCAGGCGGTGAAAACGCGGGCTGACCAGCAGCTTCTCGATCACGCCGCCGAAGCTGGCGCGAAGGTTCGCGTGCGAGATGTTCTCCAGCAACTGCGTGCACGCGACGATGGCGATGAACTGGCCCGGCGCGACGCCGATGCCGCGCGCGAGCAACACGATCGCGCAGTCGCGCAGCAGGTCGTCGAGCAGGTGGTTGCGGCTGTCGCTCCACATCGTCATTTCGCGCTGGCTGTGGTGCAAGGCATGCAGGCTCCACCACCAGCGCAAGCCGTGTTGTGCGCGGTGCAGCCAGTAGTCGGCAAAGTCGAACACCACCAGATACACCAGGAAGGCGAACCAGGCGGTGTTGCTGACGCCCGGCCACCAAGGAGCAAGCGCGGCGTCGAGCTGCCAGCTCGGCAGGCCCTGACCATGCATCCACGCGAACAGCCCATTCCACAGTGGTTCGACCGCGAAGAACAGCGCCAGCCGGAACAGCCCCAACCGATGCACGAGCGTGTAAACAACGTCGACACGAACGGCGGCCTTGTCGAGCACCTGCTGCACCGGCCGCCAGCGTTCCAGGTCGCCGACCAGTGCGACCAGCACCACCACCTGAAACAGGCCCACCAGCACCCAGCCGGTCGCGGTGAACCCTTCAGCGAGCAAGTTGCCCATGCCCAGCGCGAACATCAGGGGCTGCACCGCGCTCTCGAACAGCGCCTGTTGCACCTGGCCGAAGGCGTCGCTGACGGTTCTGAGGGCGTTGTCGATCATGGGCGGCAGCAGCGCAGCGTTCGTCAGTGGCGCGGGCGTTCGTCAATGGCGCGCAGCGTGGTCCAGCGTCCAGACATCGTGCGGCGAGCGGCCGACCCGAACCTGGCGCGTCACGGCCCGCTTGTCGACATCGATCACGCTCAGCTTGCCGGCCCAGCGCGAGCTGACGAGCAGCGTCTTGCCGTCGGCGAGCAATTCGATGCAGTCGGGCCCACCCGGCGCGGGCAAGGTGTCGACGACGCTCAGGGCGTGCATGTCGATGATGCTGATGGTGTTGGCGATGCGGTTGCTGACGAACAAGTGCCGGCCGTCGCCGCGCGCGCGAAACGCGTGGGCGCCGGCGCCGGTCTTGATGCGTCCCATCGGCTTCGGGGGCGTCTGGCTGACGTCGTAAACCTCCACATGCTCGTCACCCGTCAGGCCCACGAACAGTGTCTTGTCGTCGGGCGTCAGGTACACGTCGGCCGGCAACCTGCCCACGGCGAGACGCCAGCGCAGCTTTCGGCTCGCAAGCTCGACCGCGACCAATTCGTCACTGTCTTGCAGCGAGACGTAGACGACGCTGCTCTTGCTGTCGATGAACAGGTGGCTTGGCGTGCGCGGCAGCTTGATGCTGCCGGCCAGTGCCACCGGCCGCACCGGATTGCCCGTGTCCCAGCGATAGATGTCGATGCGGTCGAGCCGGTTCGATGCCGTGACCATCCACTTCATGTCCGGCGAAAGCCTGAGATAGTACGGATCGGCTACGCCGTGGATCGTGCGCTGCAGCTCGCCGCTCAGCGGGTCGATCAAGACCAACGAGTGGCTGGCCGAATTCGCCACGATCAGCGACTTCTTGTCGGGGCTCAGGTACAGGTGCTGCGGCTCTTTCCCGGTGGGAATGCGGCGCAGCTCCTCGAAACTCGTGGCGTCAATCACGCTGACCGAAGCGTCCTGCGAGTTCAACACGAAGATCGGGCTCGAAGCGGGCGTGGCGAAGGCCGGTATCAGGCAGCCGAGCAGCAACGCTGCGAGCAATCTCGCACAGCGCAGCTTCAGGTTCCGCGTTTTCAGACTCGGCATGTTCAGTTTCGACAAAGTTTGCGCGTCGTGCGATCGTAGCGGCGGTCGCGCATTCGTACCTGCGCTAAATGCCCCCCGAGGTGCGGGTGCGGCGCAAACAGGGTCACAATATTTGCCTCCCTTGCGCCAGCATGAATCTGCATCCACCCACGCTTCTGTTCGTCTGCGCCGCGGTACTGCTTCTCGCGGCCACGGTGATGACATGGTTTGGCGCGCGCCAACGCTGTTATCGAGGCTACTGGTGCTGGGTCAGCGCCCAGTGGTTGCTGGCCTTCGGACTGGGCTTGCAGATCGCCGCGCCGGGCAGCGACCTGGTGTCCGCCGCCGCGCACCTGCTCGTACTGCAATGGCCGGTGTTCGTGCTGATGGGTCTGCGCCGGTTCTACTCGCGCCATGGGCTGCCGGTGCACGGCGCGGTCGATCTGGTGCTGCTTGGGCTGGCCTGGCTCGGCTTGGCGGTGGCGTTGCAAACACGCGCTTCGCCTTCTGCCCAACTCATCGCCTGGAGCGTCGGCCCCTTGCTGCTGCTGGCCTACGCCGCGATCCTGGTGACACGACTGACCGAGTTCAAGGGCAGCGCCGCGTTGCAGTTGCTCGTGATCGCGCTGGGCGCCGCGGCATTCGCGAATCTGACCCGGCTCGTCGGCGCCGGCAGCGTGCCCGTGCTGCCCCACGAGGCCTTGCTCGCAGGCACCGTGATCATGCTGATACCCGCCCTCGTGCTGGTGCACGCGGTCCTGATGCTCAGCTTTCAGCGCACCGAACACACCTGGACGGCAGAGCAACGAAAGCTTCGCTACCTGGCCGACATGGACGTGGTGACGCGCGTCGCGAACCGGCGCCACTTTCAGGAGCTGGTTGCGGATGCGCTGATCACTTTCAAGGCCGAGGACTCGAGCGTGGTGACGTTTGACATCGACCACTTCAAGCGTATCAATGAAATGTTCGGCCACGCCACGGGCGACGACGCGCTGCGCCAGGTATCGCAGTGCATGCAGGACACGCTGCGCGAGATGGACGTCGCCGGGCGCCTGGGGGGAGACGAGTTCGCGTGCTTCTTGCCTGACACCCTGCCCAAGGGGGCGATGGCGGTCGCGTCGCGCATGGTGAGCAACCTCGCGGCGCACCAGGTCGCGCCGCGCATCGCACCGCTCAGTCTGAGTTTCGGCATTGTGCAGATGCACGATGGCGAGCTGATCGCCGACGCGTTGCGCCGCTCCGAGCAGGCTTTGTTCGAAGCCAAGCGCCAGGGCCGCAGCCGCATCGTCGTCGCCACCGGCCCGAGCGACAAGCCGGTGTTCACGAATAGCCGCTCGCTCGGCTTGTTCGGCGCCTGACGAACGTCTCCGGCGGAACGTTCGGCGCCTGACCGCGAAGAAGACAGCAGGCGCGGCGCGCGGCTCACTGGTATACCTTCGTGCGTCGCACTCCGGAATTCGCCCTTGGGACGGCCCGGCGGGCTCATGGCGCAGCCGACCGCGTTGGCGCGTGGTGCCAATAGCGGCGCGTGGTGTCGCGCAAGCACTCGCCCGCAGGGCCGGAATCGACGGGCCATGCCCAGGCGCCACAGACGGGGCTCTCGATCATTGCGATCCCGCGCTCGGTGTAGCGCGCCAGCACGTCCGGCGCCGGATGCCCGAAACGATTGCGGTAGCCGGCTTGGATCACGGCCAGACTCGGCCGAACCGCATCGAGAAACGCTGCGCTCGACGACGTCTTGCTGCCGTGGTGCGGCACGATCAGCACGTTGCTGCCCAATGCCGCGCCATGCTGCGCGACGAGGGCGAACTCCTGGTCGCGTTCGATGTCGCCGGTGAGCAGCACGCTGCCCTGCGCCGAGGCAATGCGCAGCACGCACGAGAGCATGTTCGCCTTGATCCTGCTGGCCGGGCGTTCGCCCTCGGCCGCGGGGGTGTTCGCGTAACGGGCGGGCGGCGGGCCGAGCACGTCGAACTTCACGCCGTCCCATTGCCAGGACTGGCCCGCTGCGCAGCGCGTGTGCGTTTGCGCGGTGGTGCGCAACGGGTGCGCGTCTTCGAGCGAACTCAGCAGCTCGCGCACCGGCATCGCGGCGAGCACGGCGCGCGCGCCGCCCACGTGATCGCTGTCGCGATGGCTGAGCACGAGCTTGTCGATGTGCTTTTCGCCGCGCCCGCGCAGCAGCGGCAAGAGCACGCGCTGGCCGGCGTCGCTGTCGCGTGAATACTGTGGGCCGGCGTCGTACAGCAACAAGTGGTCTCGGGTTCGCACCAGCACCGCCGTGCCTTGACCGACGTCCAGCGCGAGCAGCTCGAACCGCCCGGGCTCGACGCGCTGCGGCACCGGCATCAGCAGCGGCAACGTCAGCGTCACCCCCAGCAGCCGTGCGCGCCACGGCAGCGGCATGATCAGCAGACCGGCACCCACCAGTCCCGCCGCCTGCGCCCAAGTGGGCGCCGCGGGCAGCGTCCACACCGCACCGGGAAGCGCGGCAAGCCCGGCGAGCGCGCCGATCAGCGCGTTGCTCGCCGCTGCGGCGACCGACCACAGTGGCGCCGCCAGCGCGCCCAGCAAGGCGAGCGGCGTGATCAGCAGAGTCACCAGCGGAATTGCGAACAGGTTGGCGACCAGCCCCACCAGAGAAACCTGTTGAAAGAACACCAGCGTCAACGGCGTCAGCCCCAGGGTCGCGATCACCTGGGTGCGAACACCCCCGCGCAGCACCGCGCCGAATCGATGCAGCGCTGCCCTCAGTCGCGACAGCTGCGGTTGCGGTGCGGCCCGTGCAGGCGCCGGCCGAGACGCCATCAGCAACGCCACCGCGCCGAACGACAGCCAGAAGCCCGGTTGCAGCAACGCCCACGGGTCGATCAGCGACACCACGGCGGCGGCGGCGAGCAGCACCAGCGGCCACGGCCACGCGACGCCCAGCGACTGAAGCAACGTCACCGCCGCGAGCATCCACACGGTGCGCTGCGCCGGCACGCCCCACCCGGAGAGCAGCGCGTAGCCGGTGGCCGCCACCAAGCCGCCCCAGCGAACGGCATGCGGCACAGGCACACGCAGCAAGGCGCCGGGGATGCGCCGCCACAGCGCACCGAGCAGCACGCCGGCGAGCCAGGCGAACATCGTGACGTGCAATCCGCTGATCGACATCAGATGCGCGACGCCGGTGTTGCGAAACAGGTCCCAGTCTTCACGGTCGATCGCCGCCTGGTCGCCGATAGCCAGCGCGGCGAGCAGCCCGGCGATGCGGCGCTGCGCCACGCTCGCGTCGATCGCATCGCGCAGCGCCTGACGCAGCCGTTGCACCGGGTAGCCGGCCGCGCCGTGCAGCAGCGTTGCCGGGGCGTCGCGCACATAACCTGTCGCGCCGACACCGAGCTCGAACAAATACAGCTCGTAGTCGAAACCATGCGGGTTCACGGTGCCGTGCGGTTGTCGCAAGCGCAGCGTGAAGCGCCAGCGCTGTCCGGCGCGCAACTCGGTGCGCGGCTGCGCGCTCGACGCATCTTCGTGTGCGCCGCGGTACCAGCCCAATGCCAACAGCTCGGGCAGCGCCACCGCTTTGCCGCCGCGAACGGCGGATTCGACGCGAAAGCGAAAACGCGTGCCCGTCGCGCCGTGCTGAGGCAGGCTGGCGATGACGCCGTCAACGACGACGTCCGGGCCTTCGAGCGACGCGCTCAAGGTTTGCGCCACCCGCGGCAGCGCGCGCGCGCCGGTCCAGGCAAAGCCGAGCAATGCCACGCCGAGCAGGCTGAGCACGACGAGCCTTGCGCCACGGCGACAGGCCCAGCCACCCGCCAGGCAGCCGAAGCCCGCGGCGGCCAGCGCGGCATAGGCGATGCCAGCCATCAACTCGCGCTCGTGCAATTGCAGCGCGACACCGCCCAGCCAGGCCAGCGCCAGGCCGACGAGCCCATGTCCTCGCAAGCGCGGCGTCATCGGTCCAGTGTAGGATCGCCGCCGGCTCGATATTCACGCGCGATTCACCCGCGATACACCCGCAGTCCACCCGCAATCCCACCCGCGACCCATCCACGATCGCGCACCGAACTCACCGCCCACCGGAGGCCGCATGAACCAATACATCGACGTGTACGACAAGCTCAAGGTGCTGGGAATCGTCTTGCCAACGATGGCCGTGCCGGCGGCCGCTTACGTACCGTTCGTGCGCACCGGAAACCTGGTGTTCGTCTCCGGCCACATTGCCAAGCGTGACGGCAAACCCTGGGTCGGGCAGTTGGGCCGCAGTGTCGACACCGCCACCGGCAAGGCCGCGGCGCGCGCCGTCGCGATCGACCTGTTGGGCACACTGCACGCCGCGGTTGGAGACCTGAATCAGGTGGAGCGCATCGTGAAGGTGATGAGCCTCGTGAACAGCACAGCGGAATTCACCGAGCAGCACCTCGTGACGAACGGTTGCTCCGAACTGCTGGGAGAACTTTTCGGGCCCAGCGGTGCACACGCGCGCAGTGCGTTCGGCGTCGCGCAGATTCCGCTGGGCGCTTGTGTCGAGATCGAGTTGATCGCCCAGGTCAGCGAGCGCAGGGTCACGCCGCGCACGGCCACCGGCTCGGTCGCGGCGCCGGTGGATCCGGCCCGATGAGCGAAGCGCGGACGCAGCGCGGTCTCAGTCCGACGCAGCGATTCGCGGCGATCGCGCTGGCCTGCGCCGCCGCCGTCGGGCTCGCGCTGCTCGGCCAGTATGGCTTCGAGATGCGGCCCTGCCCTTGGTGCATCTTGCAGCGCCTGATCTTCATCGTGATCGGCGTGATCGCTCTGCTCGGCGCTCTTCTTGGCGCGCTCGTGGGTTCACGATTGGTGCGCATCGGCGTCGCCGGCCTGGTGGGCGTGCTCGCCGTGCTCGGCGCCGCGGCGGCGCTGTGGCAGCACGGCGTCGCGGCCAAATCGAGTTCGTGCAACCTGACGCTCGCCGACAAGATCTTGAACGCGCTGAGCGTCGAGGCCTTGCTGCCGGCGCTGTTTCAGATCACCGCGAACTGCGCGGATTCAGCGGTGAAAGTGCTGGGCATCGCCTTCGAGCACTGGAGCCTGGCGCTGTTCGCGGTTCTGGCGCTGCTGGCGGCGAGCACGGTGCTCAGGTTGATGAAGAGCGGCTGAGCGGCAAGACCCCCTCACCCCCTCCCTCTCCCGAAGGGAGAGGGAGCAAAAGACCGCGCTCCCAGGGGGAGTGGGAGCCATAGGCCTCGGCCGCTCGTCAGGCCGAGAACTCGGTCAGCAGGGTCCCGGCCAACGGCACGTTCGGAACCAGGCCGTGCCCGTCGGCCACTTGCCGGCCATTCACCCACACGCCGTGCACGCCCAGCGCGTCGGTCGTCAGGCGCGCCGCGCCGCCGGGCAGGTCGAACACGCGCTTCTTCGGGCCGCGGCCCACGCGCGCTGGGTCGAACAGCAGCAAGTCGGCCGCATGGCCTTCGCGCAGCACGCCCCTGCCCTGCATGCCGAACACCGACGCCGGGTGCGCAGTGATGCGCCGCACGGCTTCTCCCATCGTCATCGCGCCGCGCTCGCGCGCCCAGTGGCCCATCAGGTGCAGGCCAAAACCCGCGTCGTTGAAGAACGTCAGGTGCGCGCCGGCATCGCTCAAGGAGACGATTGCGTGCGGGTGCGTCAGCATGCGGCCCACGGCGTCTTCATCGCTGTTCAGCAGTTGCGCGGTGAACACGGTGCCCAATTCTTCGGCCAGCGCCAGGTCGAGCATCACGTCGAGCGGGTCGCGCCCTTGTTCGCCCGCGATTTCGGCGATCGTGCGCTGCTCGAAGTGGGAGTGCTCCGGTTTCGCGACCTCGACCACGTGCACCTTCTGCCACTCGCTGTTGAACAAGCGAAACGTCGCCGGCGCGGCCAGCTCGGTGCGCACCGCGTCGCGGAATTCGCGCCGTGAAAGCACGGCGGCGAGCTCCATGCCGCCGAGGCCGAGCGCCGGCCGCCATGCCGCGAGCCCTTCCACCGGGTATGGCGAAGCCAGCGTGAAATCCATCGTCAGCGGGCAGCACGACACCTGGCCGAGCATGCGGTGGCCGCGCGCGTTCGCGGCGCTGATGGCGGCCAGATCGTCGAACACCGCGCCGCCGTTGCTGCTGTTGTGCAGCAGGGCGGCCACCATCACGGTGCGCCCGCTGTTCGCGGCGAGCGATTCGAGAAACGGCAGGCGCGTCTCGCCGCTCTTGGTGAGCATGTAGACGCCGCGTCCGCCCGCCGCCATGGCCTGCACCAGCGCCGCCATCTCGGCCTCGTCCGCCAGGCGCGACGGCATCGGCAACCCGCCCGCGCCGTTGTGCGCCGGGCTCGTGCTGCTGGAAAAACCCACCGCGCCATGGCGCATCGCTTCGCGCACCAGCTCGCACATCTGCTCCACTTCGGCGCCAGTGGCGGTGCGCCGTGTCGCCTGTTCGCCCATCACCCAGGTGCGCACCGACGAATGGCCGACGTAAGCCGCGACGTTGACGACGCTGCCTCGGCCGCGCAGTTGCTCCATGTACTGCGGGAAAGTCTCGAAGCCCCAGTGAATGCCCTCGCGCAACACCGCGAGCGACATGCCTTCGACCTGTGTCAGGTTGCGCATCGTGCGCTCGCGGTCCTGCGGCCGGCACGGCGCGATCGTGAAGCCGCAGTTGCCGATCACCGCGGTGGTCACGCCGAGGGCCGGCGACGGCCGAACGGCCGGGTCCCAGGTGATCTGCGCGTCGAAATGGGTGTGGCTGTCGATGATGCCTGGCATCAGCGCCAAGCCATCGGCGTCGATGCTGCGCTGCGCCGCATCCGCGCATTTCGGACCGATGAAAACGATGCGCCCCTGCGCGACGCCCAAATCGGCGCTGCGCGCTTCGCCACCGCTGCCGTCGAAGAGCCGCGCCCCGCGAATCAGGAGGTCGAGCACGATCGAGCCCCGATCAAGCCGCCTTGGACAGCGGCGGCGCGAACATCGTTTCCATCTCGCGGCGCAACTGATACGCCTTCGTCGAGGTGTCGATCGCCACGTCGGCCCAGCTCAGGCTCTGGCCTTGGCGCACCGGCCGCAGCAGCTTGATGCCATGCGCCAGGCCGAGCGGCAAGCCGCCCATCTGCGCCGAGGTCTGCGCGGGCAGCAGCTTGCCCCACACGGTGTAGCCGCCCTCGCCGTCGAGCACTTCGCCGACGCGCAAATCGCGTTTCGCGGTGGCCACGACGTCGGCGTTCCAGCAAGTCGCGACACCCGTCGCCTCGCCGCGCAGCGCGACGCTCGCCACCGACATGCCGACCTCCAGGCCGATCAAATGCCAGCGCTTGTAAAGCGTGAAGTAGCGGCCGCTCGGGTCGGTGTGGGCGTTGTATTCCTCGAAGCAATTGCGGATGTAGTCGGTCTCGCCTTCCACTGTGACCCACACGCCCATGCGGATGTCGTACGGGATCTTGCGGCCGTTCGCCTCCAGCGACGAAATCACTTCCACCATGCCTTTGCGCTCGAGCACGCCGCCCTCGGCAATGGGGCGCGTCACGAACGGAATGTCTTCCACGCTCGCCGGTGGGTAGAGCAAGCCGTTGCTCGGCACCGTGAGGCCGGTCGCGTTGGCGACCGCGGTCGACTCGATCGCTGGCTTGGACCCATCGAGAAAGCTGTTGAACATTTTCGGGTTCAGGCCACCGCGTTGCGCTTGCTCGGGGGTGAGACCGTAGTTCTCCCACACCGTGTCGGGCGTGGACTGGCTGAAGTGCGGCAGCCACTTGTGGCCGCGCCCCGCCGCGACGACCGGGAAGCCGCAGGTGCGCGCCCAGTCGACCAGGTCGCAAATCAGCGCCGGCTGGTCGCCGAAGGCCAGCGAATAGAGCACGCCGGCCTTCGCGGCACGCTGCGCGAGCAGCGGCCCGCAGAACGCGTCGGCCTCGACCGTCACGTTCACCACATGCTTGCCGCTGGCGAAGGCCTGCAGGCAGTGGTCTACCGCGGCGATGGGGTGGCCCGTGCATTCAACGATCACGTCGATCGCCGGGTGCGAAACCAGTTGCTGCCAGTCTTCGCCGATGTGCGTCGTGCCCTTGCGCAGCGCCTCGTCGAGCGATGTGGCCGCCACTTGTTCGGCGGGCCACCCGACCCGAGCCAGATTGATTCGCGCCGCCGCCGGCGACAAGTCGGCAATGCCCACCAGGTGCACGCCCGGCGTGCGCGGAATCTGCGCCAGGTACATCGAGCCGAACTTGCCGGCGCCGATGAGGCCGATGCGGACCGGCTTGTTCTGCGCGGCGCGTTGTTGCAGCTGTTGGTGCAGGCTCATGTTCAGGCGATCTCGGCGATTTCTTCGAGCGAGGTCTGCAACGCACTTGCCGGCATGCCGTTTTTCCACGGCAGATCGACCGGGTAGGACTTCAACAGGCAATCGTCGGGCAGACACGAGATGGGGGCGAAGTCGCGGTGCGCGATGTACTCGGGCCGCTTGAAGCGCCGGATGTGGTTGTTGACGGCGCACAGGCTCAGGTACACGGCCACACGGTTGAACGGCGACAGGTTGCTCGTCGACGCATGCACGAGGCAACTGTGGAACAGGATCATCGAACCCGCTGGCCCCTTGGGCGCGACGATGCCGGCGCCGACGTTGCGGCCATCCTTGTCGAACCGGCCCTTGCCGCCGCCGCGTTCGACCAGTTGACGGATCAGGTCGTTGTCGATCGTCCACAGCGGGTAGCTCGTCGTTGTCAGGTCGTGCTTTGCTTCGATCACGCCGCGCTGGTGGCTGCCGGGAATGAACATCAACGGGCCGTTGAACTCGTTCACATCGTCGAGAAAAATCGCGATGTTCATCGCGCGCTCGGTGGGCATCAGGTCGTCGGCTCTCCAAGTGCCGTAGTCCTGGTGCCATTGCCAGACGTCGCCCTCGAACGCCATCTTGCCGTTGATCTTGAACTGGTGCATGTAGAGCTGCTCGTCGAACAATTGCTGCACGGGTTCGATCATCCTCGGGTGCCGCGCCAGCCGCGCGAACGGCTCGCTGTACAGGTGCGCGGCAAAGTTCGTGCGCACCGCCTGCGAGCCTTTTTCGCGAACGTTGTACGCCTCCTGGCGCGCGTACAGCGCCGGCACGGCGCCGCTCAGCGTGTCGATTTCGGGCTGACTGAACAGCCCGGGGAAAAACAGATAACCGTCGCGCTCGAACTGTTCGAGTTGGGCTTTGCTCAATTTCATGGGGTGTTTCCTGCGGTGGACTCGAGAACCTGGGTCAGCCGCGCCGCGAGATTGTCGCTGGCCGCGAGTGCGTGTTTGTCGATCAGCGATGCGGCACGCGCCGCGTCGCCCAACGCGATCGCCTTGGCAATCGCTTCGTGTTCGTCCCACACCGGCGAGCGCTGGCGCGAGGACTGCAGCACTTCGCCCATCACGCGGCGCAAATGGCGCCAGTGGACTTGCGCGCTCAGTTCGATCAGCGGGTTGTTCGATGCGGCGTAGATCGCCTGATGGAACGCCATGTCGGCGTCGATCATGGCCTGGATGTCGCGGCCGCGCGCGCACTTGCGGCCATGCTCGATGAGCGCGGGATCCATCTTCCAGCGCTGCTGCGCCGCGAGCCGCGCGGCCAGCGCATCGAGCGCGCCGCGCACCTGATAGACGTTGCGCATCCACGCCACGTCGAGCGGCGCGACCATCAGGCCGCGGCCGGGCGCGTCGAGCACGAAGCCATCGATCTTCAACTGGCGCAGCGCCTGCAACACGGGTTGGCGCGACACCGCCAGCTTTTCGGCGATTTCCTCCTGGCGCAGGCGCGTGCCCGGGGCGAGCGTGGCGTCGCTGATCGCATCGAGCAGCGCGCTGTGCACGCGCTCGACGAGATCGGGCGCGCTTTGCAGCTTGACGAGTTGGGCCGGCATGGGGGCGAAGTGTACTCTGTATACAGAACACACTCGAACGGGGATTCCCAAACGTCGGGCCGCGAACGGGCCGCAATCCGGTCGCGCCCGGTCTGCAAGCGCGCCGCAACCGGGCCACGAGCGGGCCACGAGCGGACCGGGTTCGCGCCAGCCTGCGATGATCGCGGCGCCGCGCCCACATCACACAGGGCCCGGCGCGTCATGACCCACTTCGCCTTCCTGTCGAACAACGCTTTCCTCAAAGCTCCCGCGGCGAGCTCGGCCACCGCGTATGCCGTGGCCGGCGTCGCCTGGGACGGCGCGGTGACGAATCGCCCGGGCGCGCGCTTCGGTCCGCGCTCGATTCGCGACGCAAGCCACATGCTGTGCGAAGCGACGCATCCGCACTTCGACGTGTCGCCGCTCGGTCAACTCGGCGACGCCGGCGACCTCGAGCTGCCGAACACGAGCATCGAAGCGATGCGCGCCGCGCTGCTGCCGCTGGCGCAAACGCTGATCCGACGGCACCACATGTGCTGGCTCGGTGGCGACCATTCGATCACGCTGCCGTTGCTGCGCGCCTACCACGCCGTGCTGGGCACGCCGCTCGCGGTGATCCATTTCGACGCGCACTGCGACACCTGGGCCGACCACTTCGGCGAGCCCAGCGGCCACGGCACCTGGGTCTACGAGGCGATCGAGCAGGGTCTGGCGCTGCCGCAATGCTTCACCCAGATCGGCATCCGTTCCCCGGGCCAGCGCGAGGCGCGCGACTACGTGCGCACGCGCGGCGGCCAGATCTTCACGGCACGCGAACTGCGCGGCCGCGAGAGCCCGGCGCAACTGGCCGACGTGCTGACAGCGATCCGCGGCCAGCACGAACGCTGCGGCAAACCCCCCGTCTACTTGAGTCTGGACATCGACTGCCTCGACCCCGCGTTCGCCCCCGGCACCGGCACACCCGAGCCCGGCGGCATGAGCACGAACCAAGTGCTGACGATCCTCGAGGAGCTCGCCGACCTGCCTTTCATCGGCATGGATTGCGTGGAGGTCGCTCCGCCCTACGACCACGCCGAGCTGACCAGCAACGCGGCAGCCAACTTCGTCTGGACCTACCTGAGCGGGCGCTGCGCGACGCGTTGAGAGGTTGCGAGTCTTTCGCTCCTGCTCCCTCTACCGCAGGCGGGAGAGGGGGGAATTCGACGTTGGCGTCGCCGGCTCATCTCACACCTCGAACGCCGTCGTCTTCTTCACCGTGCGCAGCACCAGCATCGAATTGGACCGCGCCACGCCCGGCAACCGGGCCAGCACCTCGCTGTGAAAACGCTCCAGATCATGCGCGTCGCGGTACGCGAAGCGGATCAGGTAGTCGTTCGAGCCCGCGACGTAAAAACAGTCGAGCACCTCGGGCACCTCACGCACCGCTTGCTCGAACGCCGCCAGCAAGACGTTGTTCGTGCCCTCGAGATTGACGATCGTGAAGCTCGTGCCGTGTTTGCCCACTGCCGTGGGATTGACGAGCGCGACGTAGTGTTCGATGACGCCACCGTCTTCCAGCGCCTTCACGCGCCGCAGGCAGGCTGAGGGCGACAAGTGAATGCGCTGCGCCAGCTCCTGGTTCGACAGGTGCGCGTCTGTCTGAAGCTGGTTCAGAATCGCCCGGTCGATCGCATCCAGTTTCGCCTCGGCGGATATTTTTCGCATGGGATTGCGCAAACGTTGGTTTGTTCGGCATGATATTGCGTCCAACACGTCCGCAGGCGATCAATGCGCAAACACATTTCGCCGCCACCTGACTAGACTGCCGGTCACGTTCGACCGGGCACGCCCGGCCGCGCGAACGGCACAACCCCCCCCCCCCGCCCCCCACAAACACCAACAACGATAAATCGCCAAGAACCAGG
>JANOLA010000154.1:0-16214 GCA_031419535.1 Burkholderiales bacterium
CGGCCGGCGACGCCGGGTCGACGGGGTCGACCGGGGCGCCCTCTCGCAGGTGGCACGCGACGAAGTGCGCGGCCGCGGTCATGCGCATCAGCGGCACTTCTACGCGGCAGCGCTCGATGGCCACAGGGCAGCGCGTATGGAAGCGGCAGCCCGGCGGCGGGTTCACCGGGCTGGGGACGTCGCCCGAAAGGATGATGCGCTTGCGCGCAGCCTTCGGGTCCGGCAGCGGCACCGCCGAGAGCAGCGCCTCCGTATAAGGGTGTTGCGGATTGGCGAGTACGCTGCGCGCGTCGCCGCTCTCGACCACGCTGCCGCGCTGCATGATGATGATGCGGTCGCTGATGTAGTAGGCGGTGGCCAGGTCGTGCGTGATGTAGACGATGGAAATGCGCAGCTCGTCGCGCAAGGTCTTGAACAGGTTCACGATCGCCATGCGCAGCGATGCGTCGACCATCGACACGGGCTCGTCGGCAACGATGATCGCCGGCGCCGGGATCAGCGCGCGCGCCACCGCGACGCGTTGCAACTGCCCGCCTGAGAGTTCATGCGGATAGCGCCCGCGCACCTCGGCGAGCGACAGGCCCACCTGGCGCAGCGCTTCGTCGCTGCGGCGCATCGCGCTGGCGTCGTCTTTGGCATCGGTGAAGCGCCGCGCCGTCATGAACAGGTAATGGTCCAGGGATTTCAGCGGGTTGAAGGCCTCGAACGGGTTCTGGAAGATCGGCTGCACCTGCGCCATGAAGTGCTGGCGCTGCGCAGTGCCGCGGATCGACGCCAGGTTCTGGCCACGAAACCGCAGTTCACCGCTGCTCGGATGCTGCAAGTTGAGGATCATGCTCGCGAGCGTGGACTTGCCGCTGCCCGACTCGCCGATGATCGCGAAGATTTCTGGTCGCGCCGCGTCGAGCTGAAAACTCACGTCGTTCACCGCGCGAATGCGCTGGCGCGACAACAGCCCACCGCGCACGAAGTCCTTGGTGACGTGGTCGACGTGCAGCAGCGGCTCGTTCATGGCTGGATCGCAAAACACGCGGCGCGGTGCATGGGCGTCAGGTTCACCATGGCGGGCACTTCGCTGCGGCAGCGCTCCATCGCGAGCGGGCAGCGCGGGTGAAAACGGCAACCGCTCGGCGGCGCGGCCAGGTTCGGCGGGCTGCCTTCGAGCGCCTTGCGCGGTGTGGTGTCGCCGATGCGCGGCAGGCTCGCCACCAGGTGTGCCGTGTACGGGTGGCGCGGCGCGGCGAACACCTCGCGCGTGGGGCCCTCCTCCACCAGGCGCCCCGCATACATGATTCCGAGCCGGTCCGCCAGATGCGCGTGCACGCCCAGGTCGTGCGTGACGAGCAGCACCGACGAGCCCATGGCCTGCTGAATCTCGCGGATCATGTCGAGCACGTTCTTCTGCACGATCACGTCGAGCGCCGTCGTCGGCTCGTCGGCGATCACGAATTCGGGCCGGCAGATCGTGGCCAGCGCAATCGTGATGCGCTGGCGCATGCCGCCCGAAAGTTCGTGCGGATAGGCGTTGAGCACATCGGGGTCGAGCTTGATGCGCAGCAGGTGCTCGTCCACCTGCCGGTTGAACTGCGCGCGTGACGCGCCAATGTGGCGGAACGCGAAATCGACGAACGACTCGCGGATGCGCCGCACCGGGTTCAACACGCTCATCGAACCCTGCACGATGTACGACAAGTGGCGCCAACGCACTTTCGCCAGCGCATCGGCCTTCATGGCAAGAATGTCCGGCGCAAACGCGAAGTCGACCTTGCCCGCCACCACTTCGAGCGGCGGCTTGAGCGCGGCCGCGATCGTCTTGATCAGCGTCGTCTTGCCCGAACTCGATTCCCCGGCCAGGCCGTAGATCTGGTTGCGCTGGACCTCGAAGTCCACACCGTCCACGGCGCGCACTTCGCGCTGCACACCGAAGTGGCGCGTGCGGTAGTAGGCCTTCAGGCCTTGCACGCTGAGCACCGGCGTCATTGGTGCCCCTCGTCGAATGAGTACATTCGCCGATCCCCAGGGCACGTAACGGGCCCCTTCGTGGCCCTTGGGATGCGGGCCGGCTTGGGAGCGGCCCGGCGCTCGGCCCGCGCGCTCATGTTCCAGCCCCGATGCGGCTCAAGCGGCTGCGCGGGTCGATGTATTCGTTCAGCGAGACGGCGAGCAGGTACAGGCCGATGAACACCATCACCACCAGCAGCACCGGGAACGCCATCCACCACCACACGCCCGCCACCATCGCGGTGTGCTGGTTCGCCCAAAAGATCATGCCGCCGATGGAAGGCGTGTTAATGTCGGTGAAACCGAGCACGGCGAGCGTGACCTCCAGGCCGATTGACCAGTTCATGTTGTTCAACGTCGTCGAGAACACGATCGGCAGCACATACGGCAGATGCTCGCGCCGCAGGATCTCGAACGTGCTCATGCCGGAGAACACGCTGGTGCGCGTGAAGTCGCGATTCCGCAGGCTCATCGCCACGGAACGGATGAGGCGCGCGTCGTAAGCCCAGCCGAGCAGCGCCATGATCAGCGCCAGCCAGCCCCAGGTGAGGCGATCCCGCATCACGAAGTAAAACAGCACCAGGATCGGCAGCAGCGGAATCACGATGAAGGTGTCGTTGATCGACATCAGCACCCTGTCTACCCATCCGCCCTTGTAGCCCGCAACCAGCCCCACCACGAGCGAGATCACCCGGCTCATCAGCGCCACGCTGATTCCAAAGAGCAAGGTATTCCGGATCGCGAAGCACAGCAACCAGAACACGTCCTGGCCGCGGCTCGTGGTGCCGAAGACATGCGGCCAGCCGGGCGGCAGGTCGGGCGGGACGATGTAGGTGTCCAGCGGCGGATACGGCGACACGAACGACAGCGCCGCGATCACGAACACGATCGCGATAAGCACCGCGCCGACGGCGAATTCGCGGTTCGTCTTCAGCAGGTCGCGAAAGGTGCGCAGCATCGAGACAGCCACCTCTTCCCGTCATTCCGGCGAAAGCCGGAATCCACCGAATGATTCGGCGAATAGTGGATCCCGGCTTTCGCCGGGATGACATGAGTGCATCACCGCGTCTCCACTCGCGGGTCGAGCAGCGGGTACACCAGATCGATCGCCAGCACCGCCGCCGACACGCCGATGATCGAGATCGTCGTCACGCCCAGCACCAGCGCGAAATCGCCGGCGTAGACGGCGCCGACGAGCAGCGAGCCGACACCGGGATAGCCGAAGATTTGCTCGGTGATGATCGCGCCGTTGAAGATGTGGCCGAGCGACATCGCCAGCCCCGTGACCTGCGGTACGAGGGCGTTGCGCATCACGTAGGAGTAAAGGATGCGATGCTGTGCCACGCCGCCCAGTTCAGCGTAGGCCACGTAGTCTTCGGTGACGACGTTCGACACCAGCGAGCGCATGCCCAGGAACCAGCTGCCCACTCCGATCAGCATCAGGCTCAGCGCGGGCAAGATGGAGTGCTGCAGGATGCTCAGCACATGGTTGAAGTCCATCACCTGGCGCATGTTCATCGCGCTGCCGCCGGTGATCGGCAGCACCGGCCAAAGGTAGCCGAACACAACGAGTAAGGAGAACGCGACGATGTAATACGGAATCGGGTGCAGGCCCATCGCCACCACGCCCATCGCCTTGAACGTCTTGCTGTCGCGGTAATAGCCGGCGTAGCCGCCCAGCAGATTGCCGACGATCCAGGTGAGCAGCGTGGCGGTGAGCAGCAAGCCCATGGTCCACGGCAAAGCGCGCGCGATCAAGGTGCCCACCGGAGTTGGAAAGGCCGACAGCGAGGGCCCGAAGTCGGCCGTCACGATGCGCCGCCAGAAGTTCACGTACTGCTCCACCGGGCCGCCGTTCAGCCCATACAGCTCGCGCAGCGAAACGCGCATCATCGCGATCGCGTCCGGGCTCGTATTGCCGTACGCGGTGACCGTGGCGATCGACTGCTCCACCGGGTCGATCGGCGTCGCGTGCGTGATCACATAGGCGATGTTCACGCCGATGAAGACGACCAGGGCGAACTGGCCCAGGCGCTTCAGCGCGTAGAGGGCGAAGGCGCGCATTTACCGCGGTGCGAATGCGCGCATCGAATGGCGCACCGCGCCTACCGGGCCTTGAGCCTCACCAGCATGTAGCGCGAATTCCCCCAGTTCGGCACCGGGTTCGCGTACGCGTCGCTCGACGACGGCCAGCCGGTCCAGTAGGTGTCGTCCATCACGGTGAAGACGTTGTACGACATCAACGGGATCGTCGGCATTTCGCGTGTCACGAGCTTCACGTACTCCTTGCCGAGCTCCACGCCGCGCGGGTCGTCGAAGCCGACGGTGCGCACGGCTTCGACGATCTTGTCGAGCTCGGGGCTGGCCCAGCGCTGCCAGTTGCGTGGCGGTTGCGGCGAGCCCGGCGCGGCGACGAACTGGCTGTGCCAGCTGTCGAGGAAGTAGCTCAGGTCGGCGTGGCCGCCCCAGGTCTCGACGCTCCAGCTGATCACCGTGTCGAAGTCGCCCCCGGCGCGGCGTGTCACGAGCGTTCCTTGCGCCGTGTCGACCTTCGCGTCGATGCCGAACTGGCGCCATTGCTGCACGATCATCGAGCCAGCACGTGTCATCACCGGGCGCGATTCGCCTTCGACCATCACGCGCACGGTGAACGGCTTGTTGTCCGGTGTCATCCACTGCTCGCCCACTTTCTTGAAGC
The DNA here is from genome assembly GCA_031419535.1 of Burkholderiales bacterium. Taxonomy (GTDB): domain Bacteria; phylum Pseudomonadota; class Gammaproteobacteria; order Burkholderiales; family Burkholderiaceae_C; genus JAEMQF01. The sequence goes on from JANOLA010000154.1 coordinate 4,700, forward strand.
CGGCTTTCTCGAGCAGTTCCTTCGCCGCCACCGGGTCGGCCTTCCACCAACCCATGCCGATCGAATTGGCGATCTGCTTCGCATCGGTGGGAATCTGGTCGCCCATCGACGGCCGCAGCATGTTGGCGATCTGCGCTCCCATCGTCGGGTCATACGGCTTGATCTTGCGCTTTCCCGTGTCCACTTCGAAGGCCTTGAGCCAGTCTTCCATCGGCCGGTGATAAATGTCGGGGTGGGTGCCGGTGGGCGGGATGCCGATCGCCGAGATCGTGGCCGCGCCGCGGTACGAGGCCATCGCCACCGCCTTGATGTCGATCAGCAGCGCGAGTGCCCAGCGCACGTCGCGGTTCTTGAACAGCTCGTTCTGGTGGTTGAAGATCAGCGCCGGCAAGGTGGGGTCCGGGTGCGCATACGGGAAGCCCTTGAACCAGCCGTTCGACGACTTGGACTGCTTGGCCAGCGTGAACATGCCTTCAGGAGCCACGTCGTGGATCACGTCGAGCTGGTGGTTCAACTGCGCGATCACGCGCTTGTCCGGCGGCCCCGGGTCCATGTAGGCCAGGTACTTCGGCCCGGGCTTGCCGTGCCGGCCGAGCGTCGTGCGCTGCCAATCGCTGCGCAATTCCCAGACGTACCACTTGCCGTCGGGGTCGTAGCTCTTGAGCACGTAGGCGCCCAGCGACACCGGCTTGTTGAAGTCGAACTGGCGCGGATCGGCCTGCTTCTCGAAGATGTGCTTGGGCATGATCCACGCCGCGTTCCAGCGCACCGTGAACACGGCGTGGAAGCGCGAGTTCGGCTTCTTCAGCTTGAACACCACGGTGTTCGGATCGGGCGCGGTGACGCTCGCCACGTTCAAGGTGAACACCGCGCTCCAGCGCATGCCCGGGTTCTTGATCTGCGTCTCGACGGTGTGCACCACGTCGGCCGCGGTGAACTCGACGCCGTCGCTCCAGAAGATGCCCTTGCGCAGCTTCACCGTCATTTCGGAGAAGTCAGCGTTGTAGATCGGCTTGTCGCTGGCGAGCGAGTTGTCCCACACGCCGTTCAGGCCCTTCTCTGGGTCGATGTACCAGAAGGTGTCCATCGCCACCTGGTGCAAGCCGTTCGACTGGCTGCCGCCGCTGATGGCCCAGATGTTGAACCAGCCGGCGTTCTTGACCGTGCCTTCGGGGTTCTCGAGGATCAGCGTCTCTTTGCGCGGCAGGTCGGAAAACAGGTTTTGCGCGTTGGCCGATGCCGCGAGTGACAGCAGCGCAGCGCCCGCGAGGGAGAGGCACGCGGCACCGACGCCACGCGAAGGTGCATCACAAAGGCTCATGCTTGTCTCCTGGTTGTGCCGCCAATCATAGGGGTCGGCATGCGTGGATTCGGGGCGCTTTCGACGCGCGCTTGCGCGTAGTTTCCCCAGGTTGACGGCGTTGAGCCACTACTACCGGCCTGCCGGCGTGCCGTTTGAGCAGCAGGCTTGGTTGGCGAGTGTCTGGCGCAGGCCGATGTCGAATTTCACCCCCGCCGAGATCACGATGACGCGAATGGGTTGCGAATCGTCAGTTGACGCTCGATGACTTGGCCGTCCTGCATGTCTTCCGAATGCAGTGTCTTGCAGTGCGCAAGCAGGGCCGCCGAGACGATGAGCGCATCGTAAATCGACAAGCCGTAGCGCTCGGCAATCCGCATCGCGCGCTCATGGGTCTCGATGGTCAGTGGCTCGACGACACAGACTGCGCGGACTTGGGCCAGGACTTCGCGGATTTCGGTCCACGGCATGCGCAACTTGCGCACAGCAACCGCCACGAATTCGTTCAGAACCTGGACACTGATCGTCCCGCCACTGGCGAGCAATGATTCGGCCTTGTCGGCCTTGGCTGTATCCGCCGATAGCAGATAGAGCACCACGTTGGTGTCGAAGAAATCTTCAGCGCCGCTCATTGGCTTCTGAGCGGTCGAACTTGAAATCAGAGGGGAGTCGACCACGGTACTTGCGTATCCGCGCCAAGAAGTCACGCGCGCTGGGCGCCTTCTCGATCGCAAAGGAGCGGTCACCTCTGACGTGGATGTCTATGTTGTCCCCGGGCTTGAGATCAAGCGCTTCGACCACCGTGGCCGGAAGGCGCACCGCCAAGCTGTTACCCCACTTTGCGACTTGCATTCTTGCCTCGATGATCTACATGGACACGTGTATATCTTACCTCTAAGAATCCGCTACGACATGTACGCGGCCAGATCGGATCGTCTTCGCCAACGCCACACGATGCCGTCGAAGTGCTGATTCGGTAGGTCCAGCGAGCCTGTTCTCGCACTTTCGGAGCCGACAACATGCCCACACGCAACGTAGTTCTGAGCGATCATCAACACGAGCTGGTGGAGACTCTGGTGCAGTCCGGGCGCTAACGCGCGCTTGCGCGTAGATTCCCCAGGTTGACGGCGACCGCGAACCTCAGCCTCAGCCTCAACGTCCCCAGCGCAGCACGGCAGCATCGAGCCGCCGCGCGATCTCGATCAGACCCGCGCGCGCTGCCGGCTGTAGCACCGCGAACGGGTGGCGCGGGGCCTCGCAGTCGATCACACCGCCCTCTTTCATCAGCGCCTTTGCCGCGAGCAGGCCGCATTGGCGGTTCTCGTGGTTGATGAGCGGCAGCCAGCGTTCGTACGCCGCGATCGCCTCGTCGCGCCGGCCTGCGGCGTAGGCATCGACGATGGCGCGCATGCCGTCGGGGTAGCCGCCGCCGGTCATCGCACCGGTCGCGCCTGCGTCCAGGTCGGCGAGCAGGGTGATGCCCTCTTCGCCGTCCCACGGCCCTTCCACCGCGGGCCCACCCAGGCGCAGCAACTCGCGCAGCTTGGCTGCGGCGCCGGCAGTCTCGATCTTGAAGTACGCCACGTTCTCGATCTCGCGCGCCATGCGTGCCAGGAACGACGCCGACAGAGGCGTGCCACTGACCGGGGCGTCCTGGATCATGATCGGAATGTCTATGGCGTCCGACAGGCGGTGGAAGAACTCCTCGATCAGCGGCTCGCCGACTCGCAGCGTCGCGCCGTGGTAGGGCGGCATCACCATCACCATCGCCGCGCCCTGGTCCAGCGCGCGGCGGCTGCGCTCGGCGCAAATCTTCGAACTGAAATGCGTCGTGGTCACGATCACCGGCACGCGGCCGGCCACATGCTCGAGGACGCTGCGCGTCAGCACTTCGCGCTCGTCGTCGGACAGAACGAACTGCTCGGAAAAGTTCGCCAGAATGCACAGGCCGTTCGAGCCGGCGTCGATCATGAAATCGACGCAGCGCTTCTGGCTTGCCAGGTCGAGCTCTCCCGATTCGTTGAAGGTGGTCGGCACCACCGGGAAGACGCCCCGGTAGCGGGCCGCTGGTGTTGCCGCTTGTGTTGCCGTTCGTGCAGCCGTCATTCCAAGTCTCCAGTCTGGTCTACGATCCGCTGAATACTATCTCCGCCTTGCCATGTCGAAAGTCGCGCAATACCCGAGCCTCGCCGGGCGCACCGTCGTCGTCACCGGTGGCGCCACCGGCATCGGCGCGAGCCTGGTGGAACATTTCGCCGCGCAGGGTTCGCGCGTCGGCTTCATCGACGTCGACGCTGAGCACGGCGAAGGGCTTGCGGCTTCGCTTGCGGCTTCGCTCGCGGCTTCGCTCTCGGGCTCGCGCTCAGCCCAAGGCCCAAGCCCGGGCCCGGCCACACCGCCCATGTTCGTCAAGGCCGACCTCACCGACACCGCCGCCCTGCAAGGCGCACTCGCTTCGATCCGGCAGCGCTTCGGCCCCATCACGGTGCTGCTCAACAACGCGGCGAACGACCAGCGCCACAGCGTCGAGGCGACCACGCCGCAGTCGTGGGACGCCGGTATCGCCGTGAATCTGAAGCACCAGTTCTTCGCCGCGCAAGCGGTGTGCGACGACATGAAGCGCAGCGGCGGCGGATCGATCATCAACTTCGGCTCGGTGAGCTGGATGCTGAAGATGGGCGGCATGCCGGTCTACACCACGGCCAAGGCGGCGGTGCAGGGCCTCACGCGCAGCCTGGCGCGAGACTTCGGCCCGTTCAACATCCGCGTCAACACCCTCGTTCCGGGCTGGGTGATGACAGAAAAGCAAAAGCGCCTCTGGCTCGACGACGCCGGCCGCGAAGCCATCGCGCGCGGCCAGTGTCTGCAAGCCGAGCTATTACCCGAACACATCGCGCGCATGGCGCTGTTCCTCGCGTCCGACGACAGCGCAATGTGCACGGCGCAAGACTTCGTCGTCGACGCAGGCTGGGTGTGAACCGAGTGGGCGCGACCACGGTTTACGCCGCACGCAGAATAGTCACGCTGAATCCGGCGCGGCCGCACGCCACGCATGTGGCGGTGAGCGAAGGGCGAATTCTGAGCGTGGGAACGCGTGACGACGTGCTCTCCTCGGGCCCGCACACGCTGAACACGCGCTTTGCCGAGCACGTGCTGATGCCCGGCTTGGTGGAAGGGCACAGCCACCTGAAGGAAGGCAGCATGTGGGACATGCACTACCTCGGCTGGTTCGACCGGCGCGACCCACAAGGCAAGGTCTGGACGGGGTTGCGTTCGATGGACGAGGTGGTGCATCGTTTGGCGCAGGCCGACGCGCGCATGGCCGCACAAGGCAGGCCCAGCCACGAGCCGCTGCTGGCCTGGGGGTTCGATCCGATCTACTTCGGCGCGCAGCGCATGACGGTCGAGCACATCGACCGCGCGAGCGGAACGCGGCCCCAGCGGCCCATCATCATCGTGCACGCGAACCTGCACCTGATGAACGTGAACTCGGCGGCTCTGCGCGGCGCGGGGATAGCCCGTGACAATGAAGTCGAAGGCGTGGTCAAGTTCGCGAGTGGCGCGAATGCGGGCGAGCCCACCGGCGAGTTGCAGGAACCCGCGGCGATGTACCTCATCATCCGCAAGTTCGGCGACGCCGGCATGCTGGCACCGATGACGGCGATAGGCATTCGCAACTTCGCCGCGCTCTCGTGCATGGCCGGCGTGACCACCGCCACGGACCTGGTGAACAAGCTCACCGACAACGATGTGGCGGTGCTCGAGTCGGTGCTCGGCAGCGACGACTGCAACATCCGCATGCTGCCCGCGTTCCAAGCCTTTCATGGCACGCACGGCGCGGCGCTCGGAGCCGAGCATGTTCGAAAGCTGACGCAGCGCAACTCCGACAAGCTGCGCTTCGGCATCGTGAAGATGATGCTCGACGGTTCGATCCAGGGCTTTTCCGCGCGGCTGCGCCCACCCGGTTACTTCAACGGCGCACCCAACGGCATCTGGGTCACGGCGCCGGCGCAGTACGAGGCCGACTTCGAGACCTACCACCGCGCGGGCTTGCAGATTCACACCCACACGAACGCCGACGAAGCGAGTGAGGCGGCGATCGACGCGATCGAGCGCGTGCTGAGGCGCGCACCGCGCGCCGACCACCGCCACACCTTGCAGCACGCCCAGATGATCGATGCGCCGATGTTTCGGCGCATGGCGCCGCTGGGCCTGTGCGCAAATCTGTTCGCGAACCACCTCTGGTACTGGGGCGACCAGCATTACGAGGTGACGCTGGGCCCGGAGCGCGCGAACCGGCTCGACGCCTGCGCCAGCGCACTCGCCGCCGGGGTGCCGCTCGCGATCCACTCCGACGCGCCCGTCACGCCGCTCGGCCCGCTGTTCACGGCGTGGTGCGCGGTGAACCGCATCACACCGAAAGGCCGTGTGCTCGGGCCGAGCGAACGCATCAGCGTGCCGCAAGCGCTGCACGCCATCACGCTCGGCGCGGCGTGGACGCTCAGGCTCGAATCCGAGATCGGCAGCATCGAAGCCGGCAAGCGCGCCGACTTCTGCGTGCTCGAAGACGACCCACTGAGCGTGGACCCGATGGCACTGAAAGACATCGGCGTCTGGGGCACGGTGCTGGGCGGCAAGGTGTTCGAAGCGCGCAAAGTCTGACCGCAGGGCGCGCGGCAATGCCGAACACGCGAATTCCGTTCACCGTGATCGGCGGCTTTCTCGGCGCCGGCAAAACGACCTTGCTGAACCACTGGCTGCGCCATGCCGGCGGCCAACGGCTTGCGGTGCTGGTGAACGACTTCGGCGCGATCAACATCGACGCGATGCTGATCGAAACCAACTCCGGCGACACGATCGCGCTGAGCAACGGCTGCGTCTGCTGCCAGATCGGCGATGACCTGAGCCTGGCGCTGATGCGTGTGCTGGATTCGAACAAACCGTTCGACGCGGTGGTGATCGAGGCCAGCGGCGTCGCCGACCCCTGGCGCATCGCCCAGCTCGGCCGCGCCGACCCGAGGTTGCAGCTCGACGGTGTGATCGTGCTCGTCGACGCGAGCGCGGCACTCGACCAGGCGCGCGACCCGCTGCTGGCCGACACGCTGGAGCGGCAACTGAAGGCGGCCGATCTGGTGGTGGTTAACAAGATCGACCTGGTCACAGAGGCCGAGCGCGTGGCGCTCGATGCGTGGATCGCCCGCGTTGGCGAAGGCGCGCAAAGGGTGGTGGCGAGGCACGCCGAACTCTCGCTCGCATTGCTGAGCAGCGCGTTCCTGCCGGACGCAGAAGCAGACTCAGGCGCGCACGCCTCGCGCTGTGCCACGCGCAACCAGGCATTGCACGCATCGGCCTCGCGCTCCCACTCGCCCTCGCCCTCGCCCTCGCACTCCCACTCGCCCTCACACTCGCACTCGCACAGCGACCCGACCCACGGCGCGCATTTCGAATCCTGGTCGTGCCGGCCGGCACAGGCGTTCGACGTCGAAGCCCTGCGCGCCTGGCTGCGCGCGCCGCCAACGGGATTGCTGCGCCTCAAGGGCGTGCTGCGCAGCGCCGCCTCGCCGCCGTGGGCCCAGATGCAATTCGCAGGCCGGCACGGCAGCGTGCGTGCCGCCGATGCGCCGCGCGCCGGTGCCGCACTCGTGGCGATCGGCCTTCGCGGGCAATTGCCGGTTGCCGTGCTCGAGTCGTTCTTCAACGAAGGCAAGCTTGGTTGACGCTGCCATCGGCCTGCTCGCCAAGCTGACGTTACGATGCGCAACGCCACAGTGCCCCATGGAGACCACCCGATGAAGATCCGCGAACTCGCCAGCGGCTTGCAGTTTCCCGAAGGGCCGATCGCGATGGACGACGGCTCGGTGCTGCTGGTCGAGATCGCACGCGGTACGCTGACTCGCGTGACCGCCGACGGACGGATCAGCGTCGCCGCGCATCTCGGTGGCGGCCCGAACGGCGCGGCCATCGGACCGGACGGCGCGGTGGTCGTGTGCAACAACGGCGGGTTTCGCTGGCACACGGAACATGACGGCTGCTTTCGGCCGATCGCGCAAGCGGAAGATTATTCCGGCGGGCGGCTCGAGCGAGTCGACCTGAGCACCGGGCGCTTCGAGCGGCTGTTCGACAGCGTGGAGGGCCTCGCGCTGCGCGGCCCGAACGATCTGGTGTTCGACGCGCAGGGTGGCTTCTACTTCACCGACCTCGGCAAGGTGCGCACCACCGAGATGGACCGCGGCGGTTTGTACTACGCCCGCGCTGACGGCGCGAATGGCGCCAACGGCGCTGCGGCGAAAGTGGTCGCGCGCCCGGTGCTCACGCCCAACGGCATCGCCCTCTCGCCCGACGGCAAGACGCTTTACTACGCCGAGACCGAAGGCGCGCGCGTGTGGGCGTTCGACATCACGGCGCCGGGTGAGGTGCACAAAGACCGCTGGCCATCGCCGCACGGCGGGCGCCTGATCGTTGCCGCACCGGGCGGCCACTACCAGCGCTTCGATTCGATGGCGGTCGACGCAAACGGCAACATCAACGTGGCGACGCTGATCCACGGCGGCATCAGCGTCATCGCTCCCGACGGTCGCAGCACGAGCCACGTGCCCCTGCCCGACCGCATGACGACCAACATCTGCTTCGGCGGGCGCGACATGCGAACCGCGTTCATCACGCTGTCGGGCACCGGCAAGCTGATCGCGATTGACGATTGGCCGGTGCCTGGATTGAAGCTCGCCTTTCAAATCTGACATCTCATCCACCTCGAGGACTTACCCATGAGACACGCTTTTTTCGGCACCGGCCTGATGGGCGCGGGCTTCGTGCGCCGCATGCTTGCGAACGGCCATGAGGTCAACATCTGGAACCGCAACGCCGCCAAGGCGCGTGCGCTCGAAGCGCATGGCGCGAAGGCGTTTGCCGATCCGGCCTCGGCGCTGGCCGGCGCGCAGCGCATCCACCTGTCGCTCGCGGACGACGCGTCGGTAGACGCGGTGCTGGAGCCGATCGCGGCATCGATCCCGAAAACGATGTGGATCGTCGACCACACCACCACCGCCGTCACGCCCACCGCCGAGCGCGCCGCGCGCTGGAAGGCACGTGGCCGCACTTTCGTTCACGCGCCGGTTTTCATGGGCCCGCCGAACGCGCTCGAAGGAACCGGGCTGATGCTCGTTTCCGGCCCGAAAGAATTTCACGACGAGTTGTTGCCTTCTCTGCAAAAGATGACAGGCAACGTGGTCTACCTCGGCGAAGCAGCGGAGCGCGCCGCTGCGTTCAAGCTGTTCGGCAACCTGACGCTGCTGGGGATACTGGGCGTGCTGGGCGACGTGAACCGGCTCGCGCACTCGGTGGGCATTTCCACCACCGACGCGTTTTCGCTGTTCAAGCACTTCAACCCGGGCCAGACGCTGCCGGCGCGCGCCGCGCGCATCGAGGCGGGCGAATTCACGTCGCCGTCGTTCGAAGTCTCGATGGCGCGCAAAGACGTGCGCCTGATGATCGAAGAGGCACAGCGCCATGGTGTCGACCTGTTCGTGATGCCCGGCGTGGCAGCGATGTTCGACGCCGGCATCGCGCGAGGTGAAAGCGCGCTCGACGCTGCGTCGGCGGCGCGCATGCCGCTCTGACCCCGCTTCGAACCTAAGCCCACCATGATCGAACACCACATCGACATTCCCACCGCCGACGGCGCGATGAACAGCTTCGTCGTGCACCCGGAAGAAGGCGGGCCGTTCCCCGTCGTCCTGTTCTACATGGACGCTCCCGGCAAGCGCGAAGAGCTGCACGACATGGCGCGGCGCCTGGCGAGCGTCGGCTACTTCGTCGTGCTGCCCAATCTCTACTACCGGCGCTCGCGCGACTACTACTTGAAAGAACGCACCGAGCCGGCGATGGCCATCATGTTCACCCACATGAACTCGCTCGACGCGGCAACGAACGAATCCGACACACGCGCGCTGCTGAAGTTCATCGACACGCAGCCGATGGCCGATGCAAAACGCATCGGCGCGGTCGGCTACTGCATGAGCGGGCCGTTCGTGATGTGGGCGGCGGCTGCGTTCCCGCAGCAGCTGGCGTGCATCGCGTCGATCCACGGCGTGCTCAGCACCGACAAGCCCGACTCGCCCCACCGCGTGGCGCAAAAACTGCGCTGCGAGAGCTACTTCGCCTGCGCCGAAACCGACAAGTGGGCGTCGCCCGCGGCCGTGAAACAACTGGAAGACGCGCTTCAGGCCTCGGGCGCCAAGCACCGCGTCGAGTGGTACCCAGGCGCCGAGCACGGCTTCGTGTTCCCGCTGCGCACCGGCATCTACCACCAGGCTTCCGCCGAACGGCACTGGGAGCGCCTGTTCAGCCTGTTCGGGCGCGTGCTGCGCGGCGGCGTCTGAAGGGCGTGAGAGTGCTTTTCGGTCCGGCTCCCTCTCTCCCCGGGAGAGGGTTGGGGTGAGGGCTGGCGTGCTGGCGTGAGGGCCGAAAAATCGGAGTAGAGTCAAGCCCCTCGCGCCCCACAAGGAGTCCGTTCATGAACGTCCTTTCCGGTCTGGCCGTATCAGCGGCCCTCGCTCTGCTCGCCGCATCCGCGCCGAGCCTGGCCCAAGACAAGCCGAGCACCCCCGCGGCGAACAAGCTCAGCAACAGCAGCAAGGCGACCACCAAAACGGCCAAGCCCACCTGGCAAGGGCCGACCTCGCTGAAGAGCACGCCTGCGGCAACCGCCACGCAAGACGGCGCAATCGCCAAGCCGAGCACACCCGAGGTGAGCCGCGCCGCCCCGGCCGCCGACGGCACGATGAAGTCTTGCCACAGCAAGGAAAGCGACGCTTGATCGTCGGCCGTTGAGCGTTGCCCGTTGATCGCTCGATGCTGAAGCCCACCCGGGTTTCGGCCCCCCTGCTCTGCCAGCGCGATCAGTTTTCGCTTCCGCCGGGCCACTGCTTCCTGAACAGCGCCTACATGGGGCCACTGCCCAAGCTCGTCGAGCAGGCGGGCGTGGCGGCACTGGCCCAGCGCGCCGGCGTCATCGGCATCACGGCGCGGGATTTTTTCGACCCCGCCGAGCGCACACGCGAGTTGTGCGCGCAGCTCGTCAATGCGGACCCGGAGCGCGTCGCGTTCATCCCCACCACCGCATACGGCACGGCCATCGTCGCGAAGAACCTGCGCCCACGCGCGGGGCAGAACGTGGTGATGCTGAGCGACATGTTCCCGAGCAACGTCTACGGCTGGCGCAATTGGCGCGAGGCCGACGTCGAGATGCGCATGGTGCCTGCACCTGACGCGCCGTGGTCGTCGAGCACGCTAGAGAACACCCGCGCCGGGCGCTGGAACGACGCCTTCGTGCACGCCATCGACGCCGACACCGCCTTGGTGGCCGCCGAGCCCGCACACTGGACCGACGGCACCCTATTCGACCTGGAGCGCATCGGCGCACGCTGCCGCGAAGTGGGCGCCGTGTTCGTGATCGACGCAACGCAGACCTGCGGCGCGATGCCACTGGACGTGCAGCGCATTCAGCCCGACGCGCTGGTGGTGCACAGCTACAAGGCGATGCTGTGCAACTACGGCCTGGGCTTCGCCGTGTTCAGCGAGCGTTTTCTCGACGCGAGCCCGCTCGAAGAAAGCTGGCTGACGCGCGCCGGCAGCGACAACTTTGCGCGCCTCGTCGACTACGAAGACGCCTACGCGAGCGGCATGCGGCGCTTCGACACGAGTCTGCGCTCGAACCCGACCTTGATCGGCATGCTCGAGGCCTCATGCCGCTTGCTGCTCGAGTGGCAGCCGGCGCGAATTCGCGAATACCTGTTGAACATCGAGCGCGATTCGGTGGCCCGCATGCGCGATCTCGGCTTCGAAGTGGCCGATGAGGCGCAGCGCTGCGCCAACCTGTTCGGCGTGAAGTTGCCCGCGGGCCTGGACGCCGAGGCCTGCCGCCAGCACCTGGCCGCGCAGAACATTCACGTGTCGGTGCGCGGCAGCGCCGTGCGCGTGTCGCCTCATGTCTACAACGACGCATCCGATCTGGAGCGTTTGACCGACGCGCTGGCGCGGTTGGTCCGTGGCCCGTAAGTGTCGATAGAAGCGACGGTAGAGCGATAGAGCGCTGATCAAGCGACAGCTCGCCACCGCACCCGCACCACTGCGGGCAAGCACGGGGGACGCGCCAGCGCCTGCTCTGCTAGGAGTGTGGGCGGCAGAAATCTGCGAATCTGCCGCTTTGGTTTGAAT
>JANOLA010000155.1:0-4898 GCA_031419535.1 Burkholderiales bacterium
GCGCAGATCTCGCTGCCCTTGATGATGGCGCGCAGCGCGCGCTTGGTGGCGATGGGGTTCTTGCGCGCGAACTCGCGGTTCGCCGCGACCATGCAGCAGAAGTACTGCGACCACGGCCGGTCGATGGCGCTGTTGAGCAGCACCTGGCCGACCTTTTGCGCGCGCAAATCCTGCGGATCGGGCGGGAAGCCGAGGAAGGCGTCGATCTGGCCGGCGGCGAGCATGCGCTTGGCCTCGGCCGGCGGGTGCGTCAGCCAGCGGATGTCGCGCTGCGCGTCCAGGCCGACCGAGGCGACGATGCTCGACAGAAAGACGTGCGGCGACGAGCCCAATGCCACCACCGCCGTGGTCTTGCCTCTGAGGTCGCTGATGGTCTTGACACCGTTGGTGGCGAACAGTTCGAAGCAGCCCGCATGAATGCCGGCGAGCACGACGAGGGGCGCGCCCTGGTCGAGGTACTGAACCAGCTTGGCCGCAAAGTCCATGCCGATGTCGATTTGGCCAGCACCCATCATTTGCGGGCCGGGCGTGCCGGAAGGGGCCTCAAGGTACTGGATGTCGGTGAAGCCTTCGGCGCGCAGCAACTCCTCAGCCACGTACTGCGGCGCGAGGCAGATGCTGCGAATCTTGCCGAGGCGGATTCGCGTCGTCTCGGGTGGCGGCTCGGTGGCTGCGAATCCAGGTGCGCTCCCAGCCAGGCCAGCGGCCCCGGTGGCGTACAACAGTTCGCGACGTGTCAGTGAGCGGTACAGCATGGCTTCACCTCCGAGCAGCGGCAAATATAGGCCTGGCAGCGTGCAATGTCGAGAAGTAGAGTCGAAAGGCACGCAGCCCGCGTGGTGGAGCGTAGTGCAGCGATCATCTGCCGCAGCTTGCGCAGCCGCTCCTTGGCAATCCACTACGCCTTGAGCTCGAGCTTCACCTCATTCAAGAACCGCCAATCCGTGCCGCGCGCGATGAGTTGTTGCGGCGTCGACTTGAGCATTCCACCTTCGCGCAGGCGCAGCGAATGAAAGCGTAATGTGTCCTCCGGGTTGGCGTCGCGCCAACGTGAGTACTGAACGTTCTTCATCACTTCGAGCGCGATCGGGTAGCGCGGCTCGTAGCGCATTTCGAACAAAAAGCGCGCCACGCGTTCGGGGTCGGCGTCGCAGATGTCGGAAGCCTTCAGGATCGAGCGCAGCGCGCGCTTCGTCGCGACGGGATTGCGGGTGACGAAGTCGCGGTTCGCCACAACCATGCAGCAGAAATACTGGCTCCACGGCCGGTCGCGGCCGGTGTCGACGATCACCTTGCCGATCTTGCGCGCGCGCAGTTCCGCGGGCTCCTGGGCGAACCCGGCAAAGGCGTCGGCTTTGCCTTCGATGAACAGGTCCATCGCGTTGCGCACATCGCGCCCCGTGACCCAGTTGACCTCTTTCGGATTCAGGCCGACATAGGTCAGCATCGACGACAGCAGGATGTGGTCGCCGCCGCCGAAATAGTGAATCGCGACCGTCTTGCCTTTCAGGTCGCGGATCGCGCGCACGCTGTCGTGGCCGAACACCTGATAGCACCCGCCGTGCACGCCCGACAAGACCAGCAGCGGCTTGCCTGCGTCCAGGTAGGGGATGAGGCTGTGTGCGTCGACGAGTGTCATGTCGACGCGTCCGTCAGCCACCGCATCGAGAGTGTCCCGCGAGCCGATCGGCAGATATTCCACGGCGCTAAACCCCTCCATGCGCAGGAACTCTTCCGCGATGTATTGCGGCGCAACGCAGATCGAGGTGCGATGTGTGAGTCGGATGCGTTTTGTTTCGAGCGACGCTTCGGCCGCGTCGACGTTGTGGCGCAGCCCGAGCCAACCCGCCGCCCCGAGCGCGGTGGCAAGGGCGAGAACTTCACGCCGCCGAAGCTGGTGTGCAGGGTGCGTGTTCATGCTTCACCTTCCGCTGATCTGCTGTGCGTTCAATTCGTCGAGAAAACGCCGGATCGCCTCGCCGATGGCCCGCGTTGCCTGCGGGTCGGCGTTGGCGCTGATCTGGTGGCCGGCAATCGAGTCGATGACCAGGGCGCGCGCGTTCGGGATGGCCTTGATTTGCGATTCGAAATCCTCGGCCAGGAGAAGCTCGTCGCGTGGGTTGTAGATGACGAGTGTCTTGGCTTTGACCGAGCCCAGCGCTCTGTTCAGGTCGCCGTCGAAACCGGGCGTATCGACGACGCGCTGATTCGACCGCAGCAGGTAGTAGATGTCGCGAGCGTCCTGCACATCGAGGTATTCGCCCAGTGCATTGCGCCACTTGGTGTACGCCTCGGGAGTGTCGAGGTGAATCCTCCACCACTCCGCGGTGTAGAAGTAGGTCGCAAGTAGCGACAGCGCGTTGCTCGCGCAGGACTTCGGGTTTTCGATGTACTCGCCGTCGTCCCAACCCTTGCACGACGTGATGATCGAACCCATCAACGAACCGCGCAAGCGCCCTTTCGTGGCAGTCGCGGTCGACACAGCCCCGCCGACGATCGGAAAGATGCCTTCCATGAAGCGTGGGTAGCTCACCGCGAATTGCACGCTCTCGCGTCCGCCCATCGAGATCCCCGTCATCGCCAACAGGTGCGGTATGCCGAGCGTTTCCGTAATCAAACGGTACTGCGCGTTCACCATGTCGCGCAAGTTGTACTGCGGAAACTTCATCTTCAGCCCGCTGTTGCTCGGGCTCGTCGTGTGCTCGTAGTTCGTCTGCGTCGCGCCGAGCGTATCCGGGCAAATCACAAAGTAGGGATCCGTGTCGAGCGGGCGGCCGGGGCCGATCATGTGGTCGAAGTTGTGGTGGTTGCCGCCGAAGCCATGCATGAACAAAATCGCGTTGTCTTTCGCCACATTCAGCTTGCCATGGGTCACGTAGGACATGCGGAAGTTCTTGATGACTTCGCCGCTCTCGAGCTTCAGGTCACCGAGTTCGGCAAACTGGTGCTCGGGCTGGCCGGGCCAGTGGGCGTTCGCGGGATGGCTGACGAGCAACATCGCGAACGCAAGGGTGCTCAAGATTGCCACGACGGCCCAGCTCGACCGTCTTGCCAACTCGGCGAGAAGCTTGCGCGAACCGTGAGACGAAGCACCCATGATGCCTCCTCGGTCTGCCGGTGTGGACCAGGTTTCCGGCCACGCTCCCTGCCGCAAGCATAGACCTCGGCTGCCGCTTTAGCCAGCGCTTTGCGATGCCGCGCGGCGGCTGCCGTCCTCAATATTGATGAGGCCCAAGTGCCGCCTCTCGGCTCGCCGCTGGCTCCCCCGGTTGCCGTCTGTGCCGCCGCCCTGTGGCGCCGGCGACTCGGTCAACGCCTCAAGCCCCCGGCCCGCAATCCAGACACCGCTCCACCGGCACCGGCCCCATGCGCAGCGCGCGCTGCAAGTGGCGCAGCGCGGTGCGCAGGCCTTCTTCGATGACCGGGTGGTAGAACGGGCTGTCGAGCATCTGCTGCACGCTGTCGCCGCGCTGCACCGACCAGGCGAGCAGGTGGCCGATGTGCTCGGCCGCGGGGCCCACCATCTCGGCGCCGAGGAAGCGGCCGCTCGCGCGCTCGGCGTAGACGTGGATCAGCCCCCGGTTCTTCAAGATCACGCGGCTGCGGCCCTGGTCGTCGAACGACGCTTCACCGGTCTCGAACGCGGTGCCGGCACGTTGCAGTGCCGCGTGGCTTTGGCCGGCGATCATGATCTGCGGGTCACTGAACACCACCGCGAGCGGCGCGCGGCGCGGGCGCACGCGAACGTCGGGGAAGCGCCCGGCGTTGTCGCCGGCGATGCGGCCCTCGTCCGCGGCTTCGTGCAGCAGCGCAGTCTCGTCGCTCGCGTCGCCGGCGATGAACACCGTGCTGGTGCCGATCTGCCCGGTGCGGCGGTCGAACACCGGCACGCCGTCGAAGTTGAGCGGCAACGCGGTGCGCTCCAGGCCGAGGACCTGCACGTTGGGGGTGCGTCCGCTGGCGGCGAGAACGCAGTCGAAGCGCTGAACGTCGCTGCCTGCTTGCACTTGCACGCGGCCGCGATGGGTGCCAGCGCCCTCGGCAGCGTTGTCGCTGACAAGCGAGAGCTTCACTTCGCCGGCATTCATCAGCAGCGCCAGTTCGCGCCTGAAAATCGCGAGCGTCTTGGCCTGCAAGGCCGGGTCGGTGAGCGGGCCGAGGCGTGCGCCGCGTGCATACAGGCGCACGCGCACGCCCAAGCGGTGCAGCGCCTGCGCGAGTTCGAGCGCGACCACCCCGGCGCCGAGCACCGCCACCGATTCGGGCAGATCGCTCCAGTCGAACACATCGTCGTTGACGATCAGGCGTTCGCCGATCGCGCTGCGCCACGCTGGGTTCACATGCGGCCGCGACCCCGTGGCGATGACGATGCGCGCGGCGTGTACCCGAGTCGGCTCGCCGGTGGCTGAGGCGACTTCCAGCGTGTGGTCATCGATGAAACGCGCCTGGCCGCGCAGGCGATGTTGCTCGGGCCAGTGGTCCACCGCATCGGTGACGAAGCCGACGAAGCGGTCGCGCTCGTCGCGCACGCGCTGCATCACGGCGCGCCCGTCGATGCGCACCGGCGCCGCGTGCACACCGAACGCCGCCGCATGCGCGGCGCTGTGCGCCGCTTCGGCCGCGGCGATCAACAGCTTGCTCGGCATGCAGCCCACGCGCGCGCAGGTGGTGCCGTAAGGCCCACCTTCGATCACCAAGACGCTTGGCGTATGCGCTAGCGCCGCGCGGTAGGCCGACATGCCGGCGGTGCCGGCGCCGATGATCGCGACATCGACCTGCAAAGTGTTCATGGGTACCCTTCATCGCGCGAGTGCAAGGTGCTTGGTCGTGCGGCGGCGCTGCGCCTGACACGGCGCAGCGGCGATCTTCGGCGCCGCGGGTCGCCGGTGGGAGCGCCT
>JANOLA010000156.1:0-10685 GCA_031419535.1 Burkholderiales bacterium
TTGGCCATCGTGAACGTCTTGCCCGAACCGGTGACGCCGAGCAGCGTCTGGAAACTCAGGCCGTCGCGAATGCCATCGACGAGCTGCGTGATCGCCGTGGGTTGGTCGCCCGCCGGCGGATACGGCTGGAACAGCTGGAAGGGTGAGCCTTCGAAGCTGACGAACTCGCCCGGAACGGCGGGATCGTCGGTCTGTAGGGAACGCGCTGCGGCAGATGGGGGCATGGCAGATAAAATCGGAGCGTCACGCTCGCCGTTGTTGTCGGCCTGAGCAACCGCACAGGGTAGCGGAAAACCCTGGGCCGGTCGCTCGCACACCCATTCGCGCACCTCTTCCCACTTTCTTCTGACCACAAGGACACCCATGGCCTCGCATCTGGCCGGCGTTGAACTCGCGCCGCGCGACCCGATCCTCGGACTGACCGAACAATTCAACGCCGACCCGAACCCGGCCAAGGTGAACCTGGGCGTCGGTGTGTATTGCGACGAGACCGGCAAACTGCCGTTGCTGCACTGTGTGCGCGCTGCGGAAGCCGCCATGGTGCAGGCGCCGAAGTCGCGCGGCTACCTGCCGATCGACGGCATCGCCGCGTACGACCAGGCGGTGCAGGGGTTGGTGTTCGGCGCTCAGCACGCCGCGCTGCGCGAAGGCCGCATCGCCACCGTGCAGACGCTGGGCGGCACCGGCGGGCTGAAGGTCGGCGCCGATTTCCTGCGGCGCCTGCAACCGGCCGGGCAGCCGGCCGCCAGCGTCTACATCAGCGACCCGAGCTGGGAAAACCACCGCGCGCTGTTCGAAGGCGCGGGCTTTGCCGTGCAGACCTATGCGTACTACGACGCCACCCGGCGCGGCCTCAACGCCCCTGCGATGCTCGAGGCGTTGAGTCAGGCGCCGGCCGGCAGCATCGTCGTGCTGCACGCCTGCTGCCACAACCCGACGGGCTGCGACCTCGACCCAGCGCAGTGGCGCGAAGTGATCGGCGTGGTGCAGTCGCGCAACCTCGTGCCGTTCCTCGACCTGGCCTACCAGGGCTTTGGCGACGGCATCGCCGAAGACGGCGCGGTGATCGCGATGTTCATGGCCGCGGGACTGGAGTTTTTCATCTCGAGCAGTTTTTCCAAGAGCTTCTCGCTCTATGGAGAGCGGGTTGGCGCATTGAGCGTCGTGTGCGATTCGAAAGAGGCTGCCAGCCGCGTCTTGAGCCAGCTCAAGCGCGTGATCCGCACCAACTACTCCAACCCGCCGACCCATGGCGCGCAAGTCGTGGCCGCGGTGCTGACCACGCCTGAGCTTCGAGCGCAGTGGGAAGGCGAGCTGGGCGTGATGCGGCAGCGAATCCGGGAGATGCGCAAGCTGCTTCGCGGCCGGCTCGAAGCCAAGTGGGCAGCCGCAGGCGTGAAGCAGGACGTGAGCTACATCACCGCGCAAAAAGGCATGTTCAGCTACTCCGGCCTGAACCCGACGCAGATGCGGCGCCTGCGCGACGAATTCGGCGTCTACGGCCTCGACTCGGGGCGAATCTGCGTCGCCGCGCTGAACCATGCCAACCTCGACCGCGTGGTGGCGGCGATCGCCCAGGTCGTTTGAGGCGCATCAAAAAATCTCGCGGGTGGGCCAGAACAAACCCGTAGATGCCCCGTTTCTCGGTGCATCTCCCTAGGAAAACCGCTTCAACATCAAGCGATAGTCCGTGCCGGCCCGTACAATGTTGCAGTGCACAAAAATTGTGTTGCTCCTGCTCTTGGCCCGGGGATCTTGGTCTTGATGACGCTCGCTCAGAGAGGGTTTTCGCAATGATCTACCAGTGGTATGAAGCGCATCGCGCGCTGTTGAGTCCGTTCGCCGAGTTCGCCAGCGCATCGTCCAAGCTGTACACGCACCCGCTGTCGCCACTCGCGCACACGCCGCTCGCGCAGCGCGTTTCGGCCGGCCTGGACCTGATGCACCGGCTGTCCAAGGAATACGAAAAGCCCGAGTTCAACATCACTTCGGTCGAGATTGACGGCGTCGACGTCGCGGTGCAGCAGCAACTCACGCTGGAAAAACCATTCTGCCGGCTGCTGCGCTTCAAGCGCTTCACCGACAACTCGAACATGCTGGCGCGCATGAAAGACCAGCCGACGGTGCTGGTGGTGTCTCCGCTGTCGGGCCACCACTCCACCTTGCTGCGCGAGACGGTTCGCGAACTGCTGCGCGACCACAAAGTATTCGTCACCGACTGGACCGACGCACGCATGGTGCCCGAGGCCGCCGGCCCGTTCCACCTCGACGACTACGTGGCTTACGTGCAGGAGTTCATCCGCGAAGTGGGCCCTTCGGTGAACGTGATTTCGGTGTGCCAGCCCACCGTGCCCGTGCTCGCCGCGGTGTCGCTGATGGCGAGCAGCGGCGAAGAAATTCCGCAGACGCTGACGATGATGGGCGGCCCGATCGACGCGCGCAAGAGCCCGACCGCGGTCAACAACCTGGCGATGAACAAGAGCCACGGCTGGTTCGAGCAAAACGTGATCTACCGCGTGCCGGTCAACTATCCCGGTGCCGGCCGGCGCGTCTACCCCGGTTTTCTGCAGCACTCGGGCTTCATCGCGATGAACCCGGGGCGGCACCTGAAGTCGCACTACGACTACTTTCTCGACCTGGTGCGTGGCGACGGCGACAGCGCCGAGTTCCACCGCGAGTTCTACGACGAGTACAACGCCGTGCTCGACATGCCGGCCGAGTACTACCTGGACACGATCAAGACCGTGTTCCAGGACTTCGCGCTCGTCAACGGCACCTGGAAGGTCAAGGGCCAGCTCGTGCGCCCGAAAGACATCACGGAAACCGCGTTGCTCACGGTCGAAGGCGAACTCGACGACATCTCCGGCGCGGGACAGACGCGCGCCGCGCACGACCTGTGCACCGGCATCCCGAAGTCGCGCCAGTTCCACTACGACGTGGCCGGCGCCGGGCATTACGGCATCTTCTCCGGCCGGCGCTGGCGCGAGCATGTGTACCCCCAGGTGCGCGACTTCATCGCCGCGCATCAGGACAGTGGCGTGGCGCGCAGGCCCGCCGTGGCCCCCAAGAAGAGGCGCGCAAACGGCGCGCGTTGACAATTCCGGCGTGAGTTCACAAGGAAACGCCGGGCCGCCCCAAGTTCTCGTGCCCCCAAGGGCCACGAAGGGGCCCCTTCGTGGCCCTTGGGGCGGACGACGTACTCCGTCAGCCTGGGGGCTCTCTCCCTCCGATCTCGCCGAGCGCATCGACCAGGCGCTGCCGCAAACGCAGTGCCGGCGCTGCGGCTATGACGATTGCCGCGCCTATGCCGTCGCCATCGGCGATGCGGGCGCAGCGATCAACCAATGCCCCCCGGGTGGCCAGGAAGGCGTGGTTCGGCTCGCCGCGATCACCGGACAGACCGTCGCCGCACTGAGCCCCGAACACGGCGCCGAGGGGCCGCTGCGCGTGGCGCGCATCGACGAGGCGGCGTGCATCGGCTGTACGCTCTGCGTGGAGGCTTGCCCTGTGGACTGCATCGTCGGTGCGCCGAAGGTGATGCACGGCGTGATCGAGCGCCTTTGCACCGGCTGCGACCTGTGCCTGCCGGTGTGCCCGGTGGACTGCATCGCTATGCACCCCGTGAGCGGCGAGCGAACCGGCTGGCAGGCGTGGAGCGCAGCGCAATCCGAGCAATCGCGCGAGCGCTATGCCTTCCACCGGTTCCGGATTGAACGCGAGCGGGCCGAACGCGATCAGGCGCTTGCTGCGAAGAGCCGCGTGAACCCGCCTGCGGGTTGAGCCGGCCGTGCCGCGCCGAGGGGAACCAGCGAAGAGCAGCATGCGATCTGCTGCGGCAGGCATGCCGCGCACAACCCACACGCCTCAACGCCGAAGCGCCGCGACGAGCATCAACAGGCCGATCAGCACCGGCTGGTGCAGCATGTAAAAGCTCAGGCTCCACCGGCCCAGCACTGCCAAACCACGCAGAGCCTTCGGCAGCGCACCCGTCAACCATGCGGCACGCTTGTCGAGCAGCCAGCGCCCGCCCGCGAACCCCCACCACATCACGCCCAGCCACGGCAGGATCGGCGCGTAGTCTTCGGTGACGGGCTTGCGCGTGACCAGGCCGACCCAGTTCGTCCAGCGTGTATCGAAGCACGGGTGTTGAACCCAGTGCGGCAACAGAACCGCCAGCAGGCCCGCGAGCCACAGCCACCCTCCCGCGCGGTGGCTGAGCCGAACCAGGATCAGCATCAGCGCAAACCCGTGCAGCACGCCGAAGCTGATGTAGCTCTTCGGAAACATGATCGCCGAGCCGAGGCTGACAAGCAACGCACAGCCGGCAATGTGCGCCCAGCGCCGCCAGAACCGCTGCCAACTCTGGCCCTGCTGCAAGGCGACCGCCTGGCCGACCCCGGCGGTGAACATGAACATGCTGACGATCACGCTGCGCTGGAGGGTCCAGAACGGATCGACGTAAAAATTTTGCTGAGTGAACTTGAAGTAGCTCAGGTCGAAGCAGAAATGGAACACCGCCATCCAGACGATGGCCAGGCCACGCAGCGCGTCCAGCCGATCGAAGCGCAGCGCCGACGCAGACGCGGCGGCGCGCTTGCGTTGCGTCAGGCGAGCCACCGACGTGCGTTGTCGAACATGCGCATCCAGGGGCTCGGTGCGTTCACGTCGCCGCTGGTCCAACTCATCTGCGCATTGCGGAACACGCGCTCCGGGTGCGGCATCAGCGCGGTGAAGCGCCCGTCCGCTGTTGTGACCGCTGTCAGTCCGCCCGGGCTGCCGTTCGGGTTGAACGGGTAGGTTTCGCTCGGCTGGCCGTGGTTGTCGACAAAGCGCAGCGCGCGGTGCACCGTTTTTTCGTCGCCGCGCTGCGAAAAGTCGGCATAGCCCTCGCCATGCGCGACGGCGATCGGCATGCGGCTGCCGGCCATTCCCGTGAAGAAGATCGACGCACTGGGCAACACTTCGACGAGGCTGAGCCGCGCTTCGAACTGCTCGCTTCGATTGCGCGTGAAGCTTGGCCAGGCCTGCGTGCCCGGAATGATGCTGGCCAGCGCCGCCATCATCTGGCAGCCGTTGCACACCCCCAGCGCGAGTGTGTCGCCGCGCGCGAAGAACGACGCAAACTGGTCGGCGAGCAGCGGATTGAACAGGATCGACCTCGCCCAGCCCTCGCCCGCGCCGAGCGTATCGCCGTAGCTGAAGCCGCCGCACGCGACCAGCCCCTGGAACATGTCGAGCCGCGCACGGCCGGCCTGCAGATCGCTCATGTGCACATCGAAGGTCTCGAACCCCGCGCTGTGCATCGCATAGCTCATCTCGACCTGACTGTTCACGCCCTGCTCGCGCAGGATCGCGATCTT
Source organism: Burkholderiales bacterium (assembly GCA_031419535.1). GTDB lineage: Bacteria > Pseudomonadota > Gammaproteobacteria > Burkholderiales > Burkholderiaceae_C > JAEMQF01. The sequence goes on from JANOLA010000156.1 coordinate 5,361, forward strand.
CGGGCGAGCGCCGTTGAGGAACGGTGCGCCGAGCGGTTGCGCCACGTCAAACGTGGTGTGAATGCGCAGCCCGGGGTCGTCGGCACCACCGGCGGCGGCGTGCTCGGCGTCGGCGCATGACGGTTCATCGCGCAGCCGGGCGATGCGCCAGCTCACGTCGTCCCAGGCCTGTTGCAGGTCTTGCAGCGGCGCACTGAAGACTGACCTGGCGTCGCGCCAGACCTCGATGCGCGCTTGCGTGTTCGGTTTGCCGATGACGTGGCTGATGCGGCTCAGGCCATGCCGGCGCAGTGTGGCCATCACGGCGTCGCGCGCCGCGCTCGGAATTTGAATCACGGCGCCGAGTTCTTCAGTGAACAGCGCTTGCAACGTCAATTCGCTGCGACGCACTCCCACCTGCGCCGCCCAGTTCTTCGAGTCGCCGAACTCGGCTCGGCTGTCGGCGATGCCGTCACTCTGCGTGATCAGCATGTCGACGTTCAGGCTCACGCCCAACTGACCGGCGAACGCCATTTCGCACACCGCCGCCCACAGGCCGCCGTCGCTGCGGTCATGGTAGGCGAGCAGCGATCCGGACGCGCGCAATTCATTGATCGCCGCGACGACTGCCTTCAGCGAACTTGCATCGTCCAGATCGGGAACCTCGTCGCCGAACTGGCCCAGCACCTGCGCAAAGATCGACCCGCCCAGGCGCATGCGCCCTGCCCCGAGGTCGATCAGCACGAGCTGCGTATCGCCGCGCTGCAACTGCGGCGTCAGCGTGCCGCGCACATCGTCGAGCGTGGCAAATGCGGTGACGATCAGCGACACCGGCGCGGTGACCTGGTGCGCGCGTCCGGCTTCGCTCCAGCGCGTTTTCATCGACAGGCTGTCCTTGCCCACCGGCACGCCGATGCCGAGCGCCGGGCACAACTCCAGCGCGACGGCTTTCACGGTGTCGTAGAGGGCAGCGTCTTCACCCGGCTCGCCGCACGCCGCCATCCAGTTGCAACTGAGCTTGATGCGCGACAGCTCAATCGGCGCCGCGAGCAGATTGGTGATCGCCTCGGCGACGGCCATGCGACCCGACGCTGGCGCATCGAGCGCCGCCAATGGCGAGCGCTCGCCCATCGCCATCGCCTCGCCCGCGAAACCTGCGTAGTCAGCGAGCGTCACCGCGCAATCCGCCACCGGAACTTGCCACGGGCCGACCATTTGATCGCGGTGGCTCAGGCCGCCGACGCTGCGGTCGCCGATCGTGATCAAGAAACGCTTGCTTGCCACGGTGGGGTGGCGCAATACGTCGAATCCGACCCGGTTCAGTTCCACGTTCGCCAAGTCCAGCGCCACACCGCGCCGCACGATGCGCCGCACGTCGCGCTGCATGCGCGGCGGTTTGCCAAGCAGCACTTCGAGCGGCATGTCGATCGAACGCGCGCCGCCGGGGCCGTCTTCCAGCACCAGTTGCTCGTCCACTGTCGCCACGCCCACCACCGCGAACGGGCAGCGCTCGCGCTGGCACATCGCTTCCAGCAACGGCAGGCGCTCCGGCGCGACCGCGAGCACGTAGCGCTCCTGGCTCTCGTTGCACCAGATCTCTTTCGGCGCGAGACCACTCTCCTCGACGGGCACCTTGCGCAGATCGAACACCGCCCCCACGCCCGCCCCGTGAATCACTTCGGGAAACGCGTTGCTCAGGCCGCCCGCGCCGACATCGTGAATCGCCAGGATCGGATTGATTTCACCCAGCGCGCAGCAATGGTTGATGACTTCCTGCGCGCGGCGCTCGATCTCCGGATTGCCACGTTGCACGGAATCGAAATCTAACTCGGCCGAGTTCGCGCCGGCCGACAAGGAGCTCGCCGCGCCGCCGCCCATGCCGATGCGCATTCCCGGGCCGCCGAGTTGCACGAGCAGCGTGCCGGCGGGAAAGCGCAGCTTCGTCGTTTGCGAAGCTGCAATCGAACCCAGGCCCCCGGCGATCATGATCGGCTTGTGATAACCGCGCTGCAGCGCCTGCGCATCCGCGCCGACGCTTTGCTCGAAGACGCGCAAGTAGCCCGCGAGGTTGGGCCGGCCGAACTCGTTGTTGAACGCCGCGCCGCCCAGGGGCCCGTCGATCATGATTTGCAACGCGCTCGCAATGTGCCCGGGCCTGCCGATGCCGCCACGCTCCCAGGGCTCATCGGTCCCCGGCAGGTGCAGGTTGGAAACGCTGAACCCGGTGACGCCGGCCTTGGGGCGCGCACCGCGGCCGGTGGCGCCTTCGTCGCGGATCTCGCCTCCAGCGCCCGTGGCAGCACCCGAAAACGGCGAGATCGCGGTCGGGTGGTTGTGCGTCTCCACCTTCATCAGCACATGCGTCAGCTCACGCCGCGGCCGGTAAGCGGGCGCGTTCGTGAAGCCTTGCGGCGACCAGCGTTCGACCTCGGCGCCTTGCATCACTGCCGCGTTGTCGTCGTAGGCGACCACGGTTCGCTGCGGCGAAACGGCCTCGGTGTGGCGGATCATCGCGAACATCGAGCGTTTCTGCTTCTGGCCGTCAATGATGAAACTCGCATTGAAAATCTTGTGCCGGCAATGTTCGCTGTTCGCCTGCGCGAACATCATCAACTCGACGTCGCTCGGGTTGCGCGCAAGTTGCGTGAACGCCGCGACCAGGTAGTCGAGCTCATCTTCGCTCAGCGCCAGGCCGAATTCGGCGTTCGCTGCCCGCAACGCGGCACGCCCTTGGCCCAACACGTCGATGTGCTGCATCGGCTTGCCCGGCTGCGCATCGAACAATTGAGCCGCGTCGCCGCGTTCGGCGAATGCGCTCTCTGTCATGCGGTCGTACAGCACCGCGGCCGCCGCGGTCCACTCCTCGTGTGACAGCGTCCGGGCCGCGCCGAGCAAGGGCTGGGTCAGCGTCAAACGGTATTCGGTGACACGCTCGATGCGCCGCAGCACCAGGCCGCAATTGCGCGCGATGTCGGTCGCCTTCGACGCCCAGGGCGACACCGTGCCCAACCGCGGCGCGACCACGATCAGCGCGCCGCCATCAACGCCGGCATACGGCTGACCGTAGCGCAACAAACCCTGGGCCTTGTCGCGTTCAGCGCCAGCAAGCGGCGCGGCGCTGCAAAGCCAATGCACATGGCGTGCATGGACCCCGGCAATGCGCGGATTGACCTCACGCAAGCGCGCAAGCAAAGCCGCCGCGCGGAAATTCGAAAGCGCATTGCCGCCTTCAATGTGGGTCAGGTGCTTGAGGGTGGCAGTCACGCTGGGGATGGAAGCGGCGAGGTGGCGCGGGCGGAGCCGGGCGGGGCCTGTGGGCCCGCGGCGAAGCGCCGATTTTACGGGGCCCGATGAGATAATCCCGGCCCATGACGATCACGATCAAGAGCCCTGACGACGTGCAGGGCATGCGGCTCGCCGGGCGCCTTGCCTCTGAAGTGCTGGACATGCTCACGCCCCATGTGCTGCCGGGCGTCTCGACCGACCAGCTCGACAAGCTCGCGCACGACTACATCGTCAACGTGCAGGGCACGATTCCCGCGCCGTTGAACTACGCGCCTCCGGGCTACACGCCGTACCCGAAGTCGATTTGCACCTCGGTGAACCACCAAGTGTGCCACGGCATTCCGAACGAGCGCCCGCTGAAAAGCGGCGACATCGTCAACATCGACGTGACCGTCATCAAAGACGGCTGGCATGGCGACACGAGCCGCATGTTCGTCGTGGGCGCGGGCTCGATCGCCGCGAAGCGGCTGTGTCAGTTGACGTATGAAGCCATGTGGCGCGGCATCAGCCGCGTCAAACCCGGAGTGCGACTGGGCGACGTCGGCCACACGATCCAGACCTTCGCCGAAGGCAACGGCCTGTCGATCGTGCGTGAGTTTTGCGGCCACGGCATCGGCCGCCGCTTCCACGAAGAGCCGCAGGTGATGCACTACGGGCGCCCCGGCACGCAGGAAGAGCTGGTGCCCGGAATGATGTTCACGATCGAACCGATGATCAACGCCGGCCGGCGCGACGTGCGCGAAACCGGCGACGGCTGGACCATCGTGACGCGCGACCGCTCGCTCTCCGCGCAATGGGAACACACGGTGCTCGTCACCGAAACGGGCTACGAAGTGATGACGCTTTCGGCCGGTAGCCCCGCGCCGCCCTCGTTCATCACCGGCTGAGCGCCCGCCCCCATGTCCACGGCTGGCGTGGCCAACGTTCCCGCGCGGCCTGCCACGGCGAGCGCGGCGCTGCGAGTCCGGTTCCGCGACGGCAAGGCGTCTCTGATCGATCAGTTTCGCGGCTCACGCCCGACTGCCACTGCGGCGAGCCGCTTGCTGCGCTCGCTCAGCAAGCACGTTGATCAGGCTTTGCTCGAACTCTGGCGCGCCGCGAACATGCCGGAGTCCGCCGCGCTCGTCGCGGTGGGCGGCTATGGCCGCGGCGAACTGTTCCCGCACTCGGACGTCGACGTCTTGCTGTTGCTTCCCGAAGGTATCGACCTGCCCGACGCACCCCAAGAAGCCGTTGGCGGGCCGCGCCAGAACGAGGCGCTGCGCCTGGCCATCGAAGGCTTCATCGCGCTGTGCTGGGACACCGGGCTGGAGATCGGCTCGAGCGTGCGCAGCGTCGCTGCCTGCGTGGCCGAAGCGCGGCGCGACGTGACGGTGCAGACCGCACTGCTCGAATCGCGCCACCTGTGCGGTTCGCGGCGCCTGTACCAACAGTTCGCGCAGGCAAGTGAGCAGGCCATCGACCCGAAGGCCTTTCTGCAGGCCAAGACGCTCGAGATGCAACAGCGCCACCACAAGTACGAAGACACGCCGTACGCGCTGGAGCCCAATTGCAAGGAAAGCCCAGGCGGCTTGCGCGACCTGCAGGTGCTGATCTGGGTGGCGCGCGCGGCGGGCCTGGGCAAGACCTGGAAGGCGCTCGCCGCCAAAGGGCTGATCACCGATTTCGAAGTCAAGCAACTGCAACGCAACGAAGGCGTGTTGCGCCTGGTGCGCGCTTGGCTGCACATCGTGGCCGGGCGGCGCGAAGACCGGCTGGTGTTCGATCTGCAAACCGCCGTCGCGCAGAGTTTCGGCCAGGCACCGCGGCCGGGCCAGCGCGCATCGGAATTGATGATGCGCCGCTACTACTGGGCCGCGAAGGGCGTGACCCAGCTCAATCAAATCCTGCTGCTCAACATCGAAGAGCGCATCCTGGGGTCGCAAGACGCGCCGATGCGGCCGATCGGCGCAAAGTTCTTCGAGCGCGCCGGCATGCTCGAGGTGGCGAGCGACGACCTGTACCAGCGCGACCCGCACGCGGTTCTCGAAACCTTCCTCGTCTACCAGCAGACCGTCGGCC
>JANOLA010000157.1:0-3188 GCA_031419535.1 Burkholderiales bacterium
CGTCATAGTTGGCCGCGCATCCGGTCCAGTACAGGTAACTCTTCGCGATGGTGGGCATGTTGTTCCGCGGAGACTGTGAGTGGCTGGTGTGCATACGCTGTGTTCTGCCTACGGCGCGATATCGGCAGCTTTCAGTTCCGCGGCCAGTCGCGAGCGGTTGGCAGGCGGCAGGCCGTAGGGATTGGAGCTGCGAGCTAGATTGCCAAGAAACTCGATCTGACGCTTGTCGATCTGTTGACGCGTCACCAGCTCGCGGCGGAACGGGACGATGTAGTCAACCGGGCGAATGAACACCGGGCAGACCTGTACGCACGCACCGCAGGTCGTGCAGGCCCACAGTGCCGGCGCGGACACGTTGCCCGAGTTGAGGAGGTCGGTCCTTGAATCGCCCGCCATCTGCATGCTGCGCAAGCCTTGGACCAACTGCCGCGGCGACAAGGCGGTGCCACTCGCGAACGCCGGACAAACGCTGTCGCAGCGTCCGCAATTCGTGCAGGCTATGAGTGCGAAGCGCTGTGATTCACTCAGGTCACCCAGCGTTGACGCACCCGCCTTGACGTCGAAGTTTCCGCTCGCCTCGACCTCCCGAAGATCGAAGGGTGCGTCCAGCGCCAACTGCGGGCGACCCGGATGAACCATCAGGTTCAACGGTGCGGTCACGGAATGGAGGAATGCGGAATAGGGCAATGCGGCGATGAGCGTGAACGCGACGATGGCGTGGCTCCACCACAAGACAAGGTAAATGGTCTCCCCCCGCTGCTCTAGACCCAAGGCGTGCAGCGGGACGGCCAAGCTGTTCCCGATGAATGACCAATCGGCCCAGGGCACCGGCCTGAGCGTCAGCCTCAAGCCCTCCAGGATGAAGCCAGTCATGCCCATGTAGAGCAGGCCCACGAGCAACAGCACAAACTGCCACTGCATGCGCCGCTGATCCGGGCCGGTGCTGCGCAGCCTGATCAACCGCCACGCCAATGCGGCTATCAGACTCAGAACAAAAACGAGGCCCAGAGCATCCAGCAAAGCCTCGAGATAAAGATAAGGAGATCCGGACAGGATTCGCACGCCCAGTGGCCGCAACACGTCCCAATCCAGTGCGACCACCGTGGTCCCGAACAAGAGCGTCAGAAAGCCGTAGAAGATGCCCACATGCGGCCACCCGCGCGGTCGGTTTGCGACCCGCCGTTGCAACAGACCGAAGATCAGTACACGCTGCAGTCCGCCGGCAACGCCGCCCGGCCCTGCAGTGACAAGCCTCACCCACCCCGAAGCGCGCAACCGCAGGAAAATGCCAACGCAGAATGCGAGCGCGAATGGCACGAACACAAGGTACATGACGACGTCGGTCCCTTGCGGAACCAGTCCGAACGTCTGCCGGCTTGGCACCAATTGCAGCCCCCAGGAGAAGCATTGAATGTGCTGACCCTGGGCTGCATACCCAGGGTCAGCCGTGCGCGCATAGTTGCAGCCGTTCAGCCCGCAGGCGGCGTCCCGACCGAGCCGATTCCTTCCATGCTCTTGGTGAACTCGATCGCCTCGTTGTCCATGAAGGCGCGCGGGTTGAAGTTCTTGTCGGCCATCACGCCCCAAATCTTGCGCCGCTGCATGCCCATGTTGCCGGCGTCATAGATCGGGAAGCAAAGCATGTCGCGCAGGTACTTCTCCAGCGGGTGGCTGCGGCGGTCGTAACTGTTGACACCCATCACGCGCATGCAGTCATAGACGATCTGCATACCGACTTCGCCAGGATAAATCTTGGCCATCGCACCGAGGGCCTGGTTTTCACAGTCGTGCAGGTCGGCGTAATAGCCCGCCTTATAGCAAAGATAGCGGCACGCTTCGATGCGCATGGCGATGTCGGTGAGCATGTACCCGACGTTCTGGTGATAGATGATCGGGTGCGTGCCGCCTGCGGTGTAGGTCTTGCACCAGTTCAGCGTGTACTCATAGGCCGCCCGAGCGGTTCCTACCGCTGCGATGCCGGCCACGGGGCCGGACCAGGTGAAGTCCTTGCTGATGATGAGATCACCGTTGCCCACAGCGAACACGTTCTCTTCGGGCACGCGTGCGTCCTTGAATCGGATGTCACAGTTCTGATTTAGCCGTTGGCCCATCTTGTCGATCACCGGCTCGTAGGTCACGCCGGGCGTGCCGCGCGGGACCAAAATCGCAGACAGCGCGCCCTTGCCGCCCTTGTTGCGGTCGGTACGCACAATGACCGTGTTGACGTCTGCCCCCTTCATGTCCCACCCCGCGGCGCTCGACGGCCAGTACTTGCGGCCATTGATGACGTACTCACCGTTTTTGAGGTCGGCCGTGACCTGGATGCCGGCCTTGGGATCGGGATTGTCGAAGTTCGCTGTTCCACCGGGAGTCCCGGCGGGCTCCGACACCAGCCAACCGGCAAGAAAGCTCTTCTTCGGATCACTGCAGGCCATCGTGAGCCATTTCTTCCGTTGCGCCTCATTGCCGAACCACACGAGGGGCATCAACGCCAGTCCGTTGACGAGCAGAACACAACCGAATCCGGGATCGACGGCGCCGATCTCCTCGACGGCGATCAGCACGTCGACGTTCGACAGCCCCCCCCCGCCGTATTTTTTCGGCAGAAACCCGGTTGCGAATCCCATCTCGTAGGCCTTCTCGTAGGCCGGCTTGATCATCTGGAAGCCCTTTTGTGGGTCCGGTTCCGCATCAGCCGCCCGAACCAAGGGTTTCAATATTTCTTGCGAGAACTCCCGCGCAACCTTCTGAAGCGTCTTCTGTTCCGAGCTCAATGAAAAGTCAATCATTTGTCCACCTCCAAAGTTGATTTCACTCTACCCCGTAGTGCTCCACTTGGCACCGTGCACGATGAACCGAGAAGCCCATCCATACGGCGGAGTCAAGGGCGGCCTCTACTCTTTTATCTATTGCGTTAGGCACAATAGGCCGAAAGGTCGAACTTGTCAATTCCAAATGACAACGACCTGTGAGGCGGCCCTCTTCCACTGTGAGTACGGATGTCCGACAGACGGGTTTCTGCCGATTGACGGCGTGACTTGGCAATACGCCGGCAAGCTCAGGCACCTTCGCACCAGTGGGGGGGAGGTTCAAATCCTTTCTTGATTGAGGACGGCCTAACCTCTCATGATTCGGACGCATCGCCCCCGAGCATGAAAGCCCCGGATTGGCGCAAGATGCGAGGCGGC
>JANOLA010000158.1:0-10281 GCA_031419535.1 Burkholderiales bacterium
AGGTAGCGCACGTGCTCGCCGCCCAGGCCGAACAGGGCGATCAGGTCGGCCGCGAACGGCGCGGTGCCGCGCCAGTCGGCCGGCAGCAGCGGCCGGTGCACGCCCTTGGGCGCGCCGGTCGTGCCAGAGGTGTACAGCATCAGCGCGCCGGGCGGCTCGTCGCGATGCGGCAGCGGTGAGGCGTGCGCGAGCAGCGGCTCGATCGACTCGAAGCCGGGGATGGCGCCGCGCAGCGAGAGCCAACGGACCTTGGCCTGCACGAGCGATGGCAGCGGCGCCGCAGCATCGCGCCAAGCCACATCGACGAGCACGGCCTGCGCGTCGCAGTCTTCCACGAGGTAGCGCAGCTCGCTGGGCGTGAGCGCGGTGGAAAGCGGTGTCAGGTAGACGCCGCAGCGCCACGCACCCCAGGCGATGGCGAGCGCCTCGGCGCGGTTGCCCACCAGCATCGCGACATGCGCGCCACGCGCCAGGCCGAGGCCGCGCAGCACGCCGGCGAAACGGTTCGCGAGCGCCTCGAGTTCGGCGTAGCGCAGCGTTTCTCCGCCACAGACGATCGCGGCCCACTCGGGGGCGGCCAATGCGTGGCGGCGCGGGTCCCAGACCGGCTCGGTGAGACCGGGCGCGCCTGCTGCGCCGGGCGCCGCGAGTGCCGTAGCCGAGGCAGACGCGGCATGTTCTTCCGTCATGGCGCTGATGCCGCAGCGGTTCGGCCGCTCAGCGCGCCTGGCCGAGCGTGCGCAGCGCCTGCGTCAGGTGCGGCTTGTCGATCATCGCGCCGTCCAGGTTCAACGCGCCGGCATCCGGGTTCGCGGCGAACGCGTCGACGATTGCCTGCGCGTGCGCCAGCTCCGCGCTACTGGGCGTATAGGCCTGGTTGATGATCGGCACCTGGTCCGGGTGGATCGCCATGCGGCCGCGAAAGCCGCGCCGGCGCGAGGCGCGGCTGGTCGCGGCCAGGCCGGCGCTGTCGCGAAAGTCGGCGTGGATCGTTTCGATCGGCGGCACGCCCGCCGCGGCCGCCGCGCACAGGCAAAGTGACCCGGCGAGCGTGTAGAGCGGCGAATACTGGCCGTCTTCGTCGCGGTTCGCCACCGCGCCGATCGCCGCCGACAAGTCTTCCGCGCCCCAGGTCACCGCGGCCAGTCGCGGCAGCGGCGCGCTGAAGCTTTGCATGTTCAGCATCGCCTGCGCGGTCTCGGTGGCGACCGGCAGGATCGCGATGCTGCCAGCGGCGATGCCGGCGCGCGCCTCGAGTGCGTCCAGGCAATGGCCCAGGTGCAGCACGTCGGCGGCGCTGTTCGTCTTGGGCAGCATGATGCCTGCCAGGCCGGGCACGACCACGCTGGCCAGGTCTTGCATCGCCAGGCCACTGTCCAGCGGGTTGATGCGCACGAACAGGCGTGCCTCGATGCGCGCCGCATGCGCCGCGATGAACTCGGCGGCGCCGGTGCGTGCCCCGGCCTTGCGCGACTGCGCGACGGCGTCTTCCAGGTCGAGCAGCAGCACGTCGGCCGGGCTCGTGAGACCCTTGGCCAACTTGCGTTCGCTGTCGGCGGGAACGAACAGCAGCGAGCGCAGCTTCATGACGGCTTGCGCAGCATCAAGGCCTGGCGCGTGCAGACGCAGACCTCAACGTTCCGCTGGTTCAGGCCTTGGTGGGTCAGCGTCACGATGCCCGCGTTCGGCCGCGACTTGCTCTCGCGAATCTCTTTCACCGTGGTGCGCGCGCGGATCGTGTCGCCGTAAAACACCGGCTTCGGAAAGCGCGTGTCGCTCATGCCGAGGTTGGCCACCGTCGTGCCGAGCGTCGTGTCTTGCACGCTCAGGCCGATCACCAGGCCGAGCGTGAAGATGCTGTTCACGAGCGGCTGGCCGAACTCGGTGCCCTTGCAGTATTCGGCGTCGATGTGCACGGCCGCCGGGTTGCACGTGGCGCCGTTGAACCAGACGTTGTCGGCCTCGGTCACGGTGCGGCGGATTTCGTGCTCGAAGGTCTGCCCGACCTTGAATTCCTCAAACCAGCGTCCTGCCATCAATGCTCCTCGTTGCGAGCTGCAAGTCTAGCGGTGCGAGCGCTGCGGATGGGCGGGTTTCACGCCGGCGACAACACGTGGATCACTCGGCTCGCGATGTGCTCGCGCGTCTTCGCGCCATACGCCACCATGTGCGGTGCGGCGGCGTGGGCCATCAGTGCGGGCAGGTCGCGCCACTTCTCGACCACGACGAAGGTGTCGGGGCCGTACTTCGTTTGCAGCGACGGCGCGCCTTCGGTGTCGACGGCGGCGCCGTATTCGATGCAGCCGTCTTCGGCGTGAACCGCGCTCACATTGGCGCGAAACGATTCGAGGATGGTGTTGCGCAGCCCGGGCTTGGCGGTGATGACGGCGAGGACGTGGATCATGGGTTGGCTTTCGGCGGTTGGGGTTGGGGCTCGGGAATCTCGGCCCGGCGCGCAGCTTAGCTTGCTCGAAACAACGCATGGCTGCGCGTGCGGGGCGCGCGGCACAATCGGTGCAAAACTGAAAGACGCCATACACCGTGAACCCTGCCGAACGCACCCCCGTCGACCTCGCCCTGCTGCAGCAGTGGCAGGGCCGCACCGAACGCCGCACCGATTTGCTCAGCGCCGCGCCGCTTGCGGCGCTGGCCGCCACGCTGGATCGCGACGAACCCATGCCCGCGCCCGGCGCGCCGCTGCCGCCGCTGTGGCATTGGCTGTACTTCACGCCGGTCGCGCGACAATCGGAGATCGGTGCCGACGGCCACCCGAAGCGCGGCGGCTTCCTGCCGCCGGTGCCGCTGCCGCGCCGCATGTGGGCGGGAGGGCGGCTCGAGTTCTTGCAGCCGCTGCTCGTGGGCGATGCCCTCACGCGCGACTCGCGCATCGTCAAAGTCGATTCCAAGTCGGGGCGCAGCGGCGAACTCGTGTTCGTGACGCTGCGCCATGAATATTCGACGTCGCGCGGCGTGGCGCTGACGGAAGAGCACGACATCGTCTACCGCAGCGCGCCCGCGCCCGGTGCGCCCGCGCCGACGCCGCAAGCGGCACCCGACGACGCAGGCTTCTCGCGCGGCATCACGCCCGACCCGGTGCTGCTGTTTCGCTATTCGGCGCTCACCTTCAACGGGCATCGCATCCACTACGACCGGCCGTATGTGACTCAGGTCGAGGGCTACCCCGGGCTGATCGTGCACGGCCCGCTGATCGCGACGCTGCTCGTCGACCTGCTGCGCCGCGAAATGCCTCAGGCCCTGCTCCGCAAGTTCGCCTTCACCGCGATCCGCCCGATATTCGACATCCACAGCTTCAGCGTGTGCGGGCGCATCGAAGGCGCGGGCAGCGTCGGTGGCGCGGACGGCCATGGCGCCACGGGCGCGGCGCGCGGCGAGCACAAGGTCGCGCTCTGGGCGCGCGACTTTGAGGGCTTTCTCGCGATGCAAGCGAACGCCGAGCTGGCCTGATCCGCGAACCCCATGCCATCCCTCGACAACAACAGCGACCCAGGCGCCACCGCCTACGCCGAAATCCGCGACGCCGTGCGCGCGCTGTGCGCGCAGTTCCCCGACGCCTACCACCGCGACATCGACGCGAAGCGCGGCTACCCCGAAGCGTTTGTGAATGCGCTCACGCAAGCCGGCTGGATGGCCGCGCTGATCCCGCAGGAGTACGGCGGCTCGGGCCTCGGGCTGGCCGAGGCCTCCGTGATCATGGAAGAGATCAACCGCAGCGGCGGCAACTCAGGCGCATGCCATGGCCAGATGTACAACATGGGCACGCTGCTGCGCCATGGCTCTGCCGAGCAGAAGCAGCGCTACCTGCCGAAGATCGCGCGCGGCGAGTTGCGCCTGCAATCGATGGGCGTCACCGAACCGAGCACCGGCACCGACACGACGAAGATCAAGACCACCGCGGTGAAAAGCGCGAGCGGCGACCGCTACGTGGTGAACGGCCAGAAGGTCTGGATCTCGCGGGTCCAGCACTCCGATCTGATGATTCTGCTGGCGCGCACGACGCCGCTGGCCGAGGTGAAGAAGAAGTCGGAAGGCCTGTCGATCTTCATCGTCGATTTGCGCCAGGCCATCGGCACGGGGATGTCGGTGCGGGCGATTGCGAACATGGTGAATCACGAGACCAACGAGCTGTTCTTCGAGAACCTGGAAATCCCGGCGCAGAACCTGATCGGTGAGGAGGGGCAGGGCTTCAAGTACATCCTCGACGGCCTGAACGCCGAGCGCACTCTGATCGCCGCCGAGTGCATCGGCGACGGGCGCTGGTTCATCGACCGGGTGACCACCTATGTGAAAGAGCGCATCGTGTTCGGCCGGCCGATCGGCCAGAACCAGGGTGTGCAGTTCCCGATCGCCGAAGCGCACATCGAAGTCGAGGCCGCCGACCTGATGCGCTGGCAGGCCTGCAGGCTGTTCGACGCGCGCCAGGCCTGCGGCGCCCAGGCCAACATGGCGAAGTACCTGGCCGCGAAGGCGTCGTGGGAGGCGGCGAATGCCTGCATCCAGTTCCACGGCGGCTTTGGCTTCGCGTGCGAATACGACGTGGAACGCAAGTTCCGCGAAACCCGCCTGTACCAGGTGGCGCCGATTTCGACGAACTTGATTCTGAGTTACGTGGCCGAGCATGTGCTCGGCTTGCCGCGCTCGTTTTGAGCGCGGTCCAGGCGGGTCTACGCGTGCGCGCCCGACGCCTGAGCCGGCATCTCGAACCCAGCCAGCCACGCATGGCACAGGCGCACCACCGGCGTGGCGACTTCGTGGCCGACGACGACGCGGGCGAACAGATAGTTGTTGCGCGCGTGTTCGTTCAAAGCGTCCATGTCGACCCGGCCGCGTTCGTCGCAGGGAAAACGATAGTCCCGACCGCCGGCGACGAGCGAACGAAACCACAGCTCGTGGCGGGTCAGGGTGCTGGAATCGGTGGAAAAGTCATGCATGTCGAACTTGCAGCCTTGAACAATCGATGGCGGATCGTATGCTAACGAATCAAGTTGCGACTGCCCGTAAAAACACCTATGACGAATCGTCCAAAATGCCCATGATTTCCCTCATCAACTACATCACGCCGGTGCAATTCGGCTTTGGCGCGATCACGCTGCTCCAGGCCGAGTGCGACCGCATCGGCGTGCGCCGCCCGCTTGTGATCACAGATCGTGGCGTGCGCGCAACAGGCATCGTCGATCGCGTGCTGGCGCAACTGCGTGAGCCGGGCAGCGCGAGGATTTTCGACGCCACGCCGTCCAACCCGAACGAGGCCGCGGTGCGCGCCGCTGTGGCCGCGTTCAACGGGGGTGACGCAGAGGGCTCCCAGGGGGGCTCCCAGGAGGGCGTCCAGGGGGGCGCCCAGGAGGGCGCGTGCGACGGCATCATCGCCATCGGCGGCGGCTCGTCGATCGACCTGGCCAAGGGTGTGGCGGTGTGCGCACGCCACGCCGGGCCGCTGAAGAATTTCGCGCTGATCGAAGGCGGGCTGGCGCGCATCACTGCGGCCACCGCACCCGTGATCGCCATTCCCACCACGGCCGGCACCGGCAGCGAGGTCGGGCGCGGCGCGGTGCTGATCCTCGATGACGGGCGCAAGGTCGGCGTGTTGTCGCCGCACGTCGTTCCCAAGGTGGCGATTTGCGACCCCGATCTGACGCTCGCGCTGCCGCCGCTGCTCACCGCCGCGACCGGCATGGACGCGATCGCGCATTGCATCGAGACCTTCATGGCGCCGGCGTTCAACCCGCCCGCCGACGGCATCGCGCTCGACGGGCTGGCGCGCGGCTGGGCGCACATCGAACGCGCGACGGCAGCGCCGAACGACCGGGACGCGCGGCTGCAGATGATGTCGGCGTCAATGCAGGGCGCGCTCGCGTTCCAGAAGGGCCTGGGCTGCGTGCACAGCCTGAGCCATTCGCTCGGCGGCATCGACCCGAGCCTGCACCATGGCACGCTCAACGCGGTGTTCCTGCCGGCCGTGATGGAGTTCAACCGCGACGCACCGACGGTGCGCGAACAGAACAAGCTGCAACGTCTGGCGCATGCGATGGGCCTTGACGCCGGCGCGGGAGCCGCCGGCAGCATCGGCCAGGCCATCACGTCGATGAACCGGCGCCTGGGCTTGCCCGACGGCTTGAAGGCCATGGGCGTGAGCGAAACGCTGTTTCTGCGGGTGATCGAAGGCGCGCTGGCCGACCACTGCCACAAGACCAATCCGCGCGAGGCGAGCGCGGCGGACTATGAAGCGATGTTGAAACGCTCGATGTGAATCGAGCGCGCGTGCGCCACGCCTGCGGCGGATCAGAGCCCGCGCAGGCGCCGCACAAGGCTGAGGCAGCCGCGCCGCACGCGGTGCCAGAGCGCCCGCAGCCCCGCCAACCGCGCCAGCCACGCCGGCCCGTGCAGATCGGCACGCGTCTCGAGCGCCGCGCGCGCCGGGTTCGCGGACCGGTCCCGCGCCGCCGGGCCACTGCTGAGCAAGCCGCACAGCGACAGCGAGTTCATCAACTGGTACACCGTGCGGTGCGGAACCTGGGCGATGTCGACCATCGCGGCGACGCCGATCTCGCGCTTGGCGATCAGCTCGACGAGCCGTGCCGCGTCGGCGTCGTTGCCGAGGTCCGCGGCGTCGGGGCGGCGCACCAGCCGGTAGCTCGTGGTCGCGCTGAGCCAGGGCGCCAGGCCCACGTCGCGGCCGAGCCGCGCGCCGACTTGCCAGCACAGGCCCATCAACGATTCGTCGCTGAATTGCACGCCGGCGCTCGGCGCGGATTTCTTCGCGCCGTTCAGCACCCCGAGTTCACCCTGGCCCGAAGCCAGGTCCTCCACCAACTGCTCGGGCGAGCGCATCGTGTGCACGCGCTGGTCTGCCGTGTCGATCACCGCGAGCAGGCGGCCGTCGTCACAACGGCGCACCACGGCCAGCGGCGGGTGCTGCGCACGGCGCAGCTTGTGCAGCGCCACGGCGTTGCGGGTCAGGGCTTGGCTGGCAGCGGATAACGGGCGCACCGCCGCAGTGTCGCCCGGCGGCTCGGCCGCGGATCAGCGCTCGGCGGCGCGCGCGATCAGTTTGTGCCAATCACTCCACAGCCAAGACGCGCACCGCCGCCGCCCAGCGGCGCCGGATGGTCGGCGTGGTTGTCGCCGCCCACGTGGATCATCAGCGAGCGGTTCTTCACGTCGGCGAGTTTCAGGCGCGGCGCGAGCACCGGGTAGCTCGCCGTTCCGTCAGCCAGCACCACGAGGCCGGGCAGGTCGCCCAGATGCCCTTCTCCCCAGGGCTCGCCGTGGCGATTGGTCTTGTGCGGATCCAGGTGGCCGCCGGCGGCGAGTGCCGGCACCGGCGTGGCGTCGCGCAGCGCGGGCGCGCAACTCGGGTTCTCGTGCACGTGAAAACCGTGAATGCCGGGTGGCAGCTCGCGCAGCAGCGGCTTGAACACCAGGCCGTGCGGCGACTCGGCAATGCGCACCGTGCCGAGCGCCTTGCCCACGCCGTTGGCATCGGCGAGCGAGATGGCAACGTCGATTTCCGCGGCCGACAGCGCGGCGCAGCAACACAGCAAGACGATCGGCATCGCAAGGGTCTTCATGATGGCTCCGGAAGTGATCTTGAGTGTCGGCGAGGCTGCGAGCCTAGCAGGCTTCCGGCTACGCCAGCGCCCGCCAAGGTCCACGAACGGGCGGCTCGCTGGCTTCGCCAGCGCCCGCCCGATGATAATCTTCTGCACGTCGCTCGTGCCCTCGTAGATTTGGCACACTCGAACGTCGCGGTAGATGCGCTCGACGGGGAAGTCGCTCAAATAGCCGTAGCCGCCGAAGGTTTGCAGCGCGGCGCTGCACACGCGCTCGGCCATTTCGCTGGCGAACAGTTTCGCCATCGCGGCTTCTTTCAGGCAGGGCTGTCCCGCGTCTCTCAGGCGCGCCGCGTGGTGCAGCAACTGGCGCGCGGCCTCTAACTGCGTCGCCATCTCGGCGAGGCGAAATTGCAGCGCCTGGTGCTCGAAGATCGGCTTGCCGAAGGCGACGCGCTCCTTCGAATAGGCGAGCGCGGCGTCGAATGCAGCGCGCGCCATGCCCACGCTTTGCGCGGCGATGCCGATGCGCCCGCCCTCCAGGCCCGACAGCGCGATCTTCAGCCCCATGCCCTCTTCGGCGAGCAGATTCGCTTGCGGGACTTCGCAGTTCTCGAACACCACCTGCGCCGTGTCGCTGCTGTGCTGGCCGAGCTTGCTTTCGATGCGCGCGACCTGGTAACCCGGCGTGTCGGTGGGCACGATGAACGCGCTGATGCCGCGTTTGCCCGCGGCCTTGTCAGTCACAGCCATCACGATCGCGACGTCGGCGTTCTTTCCGCTCGTCACGAACTGCTTCACGCCATTGAGCACGTAAGCATCGCCGCGCTTTACGGCACGTGTGGTCAGGCCGTCGGCCTGCGAGCCGACATGCGGCTCGGTCAGGCAAAACGCGCCGAGCAGGCTGCCGCGCGCGAGCGGCATCAGCCATCGCTGCTTTTGCGCGTCGTTGCCCCACATCATCAGGATCGAACACACGGGGCAGTTGTTGACGCTGACGACGGTGGACGTGCCGCCGTCGCCCGCGGCGATCTCTTCGAGGATGATCGCCAGCGCCAGGTAGTCCAGGCCCGCGCCGTCCCACTCGTTGGGCACGGCCACCCCGTAACAGCCCAGCGCCGCCAGGCCTTTCAGCTCAGCGGCGGGGAAGTGGCGCTCCTTGTCCCAGCGCGCGGCGTGCGGCGCGATACGCTCCTGCACATAGGCGCGCACGGCGTCCTGCACGGCGCGGTGCTCTTCGCTCAGCGGCATCGGCGGGCCCTTTCGGTTGCTCAACTTCTCAGCGTTCAAGCGCGGCGAGCTTCAGGCTCGCCACGTCTTCTTCATACGCCGTCGCCATCAGCACGCGCGGGCCCTTGGCCGTGCGCAGCAACTGATACGCGGTGCGGAATTCCTGCAGCAGGTTGCCGTCTTTGCGCCAGAGCTTCCACAAGACGTTGACGAAGGCATGGTTCGCGCCGAGTTCGAGCAGGTGCTCGAACTGAAACTCGGCGCGTGCGTAGTCGTTGAGCATGTACACGTCGCACAGCGCGCGCATGTTCTTGCGCTTGGGCGCATCGTCGGCCCACAGCGTGAATCGCGCCAGGCGCTTGCCGTCGGCGCCGGTTTCGCTGTCGGCGATGCTGCTCGGCGTGTGCCACAGGTCAGCGACGGCGTCGCCGTCGAGCGCGTTGAACGCGTCGCGGTAGCGGTCGAAGAATTCAAGGACTTCGTGTTCGGTCATCGGGGTCGGAGGCTGAGAGTTTTTCGGGCGTGCCTCTTGCAGATCAAACTCGCTCCGCCAGCGCCAGCCGCGCCGCGAGGGCGGCGAACAGCGCCGCCGCGCCGGCATGCAGCGCGCGCAATGCGCTCGCGGGCGCGGCCCAGCGCCGCAGCGGCGCGACGCACAAGGCGAACAGCAACAGGAACACGCCGCCTTGCACGACGAACCAGGCGCCGAGAAACAGGAACGCCAGTTCCTTGTTCGCCGCGTCGGTGCCGATGAATTGCGGCAACAGGGCGAGGAAGAAAAGCGCGACTTTCGGGTTCAGCGCGTTCGTCAGCAGGCCTTGGCGAAAGATGGCGCCCAGCGACGGTGCGGCGCGCGCTGCACCGGTGCCTGGCTCGAACCCGGTTTTAGCCGCCGTCGCCGTGGGCGCGCGCGGCAACGTGCCGTGCCACGCCGTGCGCAGCATGCCCCAGGCGAGCCAGACCAAGTACAACGCGCCGGCCCATTTGACGACACTGAATGCCGCGCCCGAAGCCGCGAGCAAGGCGGCCAGGCCGAACGCCGCGGCCAGCGTGTGAATCACGCAGCCCGCCACGATGCCCGCCGCTGCGGCCAAGCCGGCGCGAACGCCGAACTGCAGCGTGCGCGTCAGCGTCAGCATCAGGTCCACCCCCGGCGTCGCGTTGAGCACGAGCACGGTGAAGGCGAACAGCGCAGGATCATGGGTGCCGAACATGCCGTGTCACTTGCCAGGAAGGCGCCATTGTCGCTGGGCTTCCAAGCGCGCAGCGCGCGCTGCGGCTCGGCAACGACGCCCGCGCACGAATCAAATCAACTCCACCGCCATTGCCGTCGCCTCGCCGCCGCCGATGCACAGCGCCGCGACACCACGCTTCTTGCCGTACTTGCGCAACGCGCCGAGCAGCGTGACGACGATGCGCGCGCCGCTCGCGCCAATCGGGTGGCCCAGGGCACACGCGCCGCCGTGCACGTTGACGATGTCGG
>JANOLA010000159.1:0-9356 GCA_031419535.1 Burkholderiales bacterium
GTATTGGGGCCGGGGGGCTGCTGCCCCGGGCCCCGACTCCATTTCGGCGCGACTGCGTGCGGTGAAAACTGGAGAGCTAGAATCAGTACCGAGTTCGATACTGATTGAGGAGTGGGTGATGAACAGTATTCCTGCCCAAGATATCAAGCGAAGGGGCATCTCCGCGCTCGACGAGCTTCTCAAAGGTGGGCCCGTTCATGTCATCAAGAACAACCGCCCCTGCTATGTCGTGCTCACCGAAGCAGACTATGCCCGGATCGTTCAGCGGCGCGATGTCGTTGAGCTGCTGGACCGTCCCACACGCGCAACCCGGTCGAAAAAGGACATTGATGCGCAGCTTCGCGCCGAACGCGCGAACTGGGGCGCCTCGCGGTGACGCTGTTTCTCGACGCCTGCATCGTCATCTATTGGATCGAGGCACCCGAACCCTTCCACGCCCGCCTCATGCAGCGGCTGCGCCATTTGCGGGAACACGCTCCCGATACCCACTTTGCCGTTTCACGCCTGAGCTGGATGGAATGCATGGTCAAGCCCCAGCGCGAGCGCGACGAAGCGCTGGCCGACGACTACCGCTCGTTCTTCGAAGCCCGCCAGCTTCACGTGATCGAGCTCACGGCCGCTGTGGTCGAACGCGCGACCGATCTGCGCGCACGTCACGGCCTGCGCGCCGCGGACGCCCTGCAAGCGGCATCAGCCTTCACGGCAGGCAGCGACGTGCTGTTCCTGACCAACGACAAAGCGTTTCGCAAAGTCCCTGGATTGCAGGTTGAGATTCCAGCCTAAGCGAAGGCGCAGCGCCTCAGCTCCGACGGCGGACCAACGGTGGGGCGCGCAGCTCGGTGGGTTCGGGTATCGTTGACCATGGCTGACGACATCCCCACCCTGCGCCGCATCTTGCGCGATTGCCGCACCGTCGCCATCGTCGGCCTGTCGGATCAATGGCACCGGCCGAGCAACTTCGTGGGCAAGTATTTGCAGCAGCACGGCTACCGCGTGATCCCGGTGAACCCGCGCTACACCGAGGTGCTGGGCGAGCGCTGCTTCGCGAGTTTGAGCGACATCACCGAGCCGGTGCACCTGGTCGACGTGTTTCGCCGCAGCGAAGACGTATTGCCGATCGCGCAAGAGGCCGTTCGCATCGGCGCGAAGTGCCTGTGGCAGCAGATCGGCGTGGTGAATCACGAAGCTGCCGCGCTTGCCAGTGCTGCGGGGCTCGACGCCGTGATGGACCGCTGCGTGAAGATCGAACACGCGCGCCTGTTCGGCGGCTTGCACTGGGCGGGCGTGAACACTCGTGTGATATCCGCCAAACGGCCTGTGTGAGCGGACACGCAATCATGGCCGACCGCATCTTCAAAGCCGAAACCCTGGCGATCCATGCCGGGCAGATTCCGGATTCCAGCACTGGCGCCCGCGCGTTGCCGATCTACCAGACGACGAGCTTCGTGTTCGACAGTGCCGACCACGCAGCCTCGCTGTTCAACCTGCAGACCTTCGGCAACGTCTATTCGCGCCTGTCCAACCCCACCGTCGCGGCGCTCGAAGAGCGCGTCGCGGCGCTCGAAGGGGGCCGCGCTGCGGTGGCGTCTGCGAGCGGCATGGCCGCCGAGGCGATGGCGCTGCTGACGATCCTTCAGCAGGGTGACCATGTCGTCGCGGCGGGCGCGCTGTACGGCGGCACGGTGACGATGCTGTCGGTGAACCTGGCGCGCTTCGGCATCGAAACGAGTTTCGTCGACGTCTCAAGGCCCGAGGCGTTTGCGGCCGCGATGAAGCCGAACACGCGTGCGGTGTTTGCCGAGACGCTCGGCAACCCGAGCCTGAAAGTGCTCGACATCGCCGCGGTCGCCGACGTCGCGCACGCGCACGGCGTGCCGCTGATCGTCGACAACACGGTGCCTTCGCCGTTCCTCTGCAACCCGATCGCGCATGGAGCCGACGTCGTCGTGCATTCGGCCACCAAGTACCTCGGCGGCCACGGCACCACACTGGCGGGCGTGATGGTGGAGCATGGCAAGCCGCGCGGCGGATTCGCCTGGGACAACGGCAAATTTCCCGGCATGACCGAGCCTTCCCCGGGCTACCACGGCGTCAAGTTCTATGAAACTTTCGGCGACTTCGGCTTCACGATGCGCGCGCGCATGGAAAACCTGCGTGTGCACGGCGCGGCGTTGGCGCCGATGAGCGCGTGGCAGATCCTGCAGGGCATCGAGACCTTGCCGCTGCGCATGGAGAGGCATTGCAGCAATGCACTCTTGGTGGCGCGGTTCCTGAAGGAGGACCCGCGCGTGAGCTGGGTCAACTATCCCGGCCTTCCCGACGACCCGCAGCATGCGCTGCTCATGCGCCAGATGCGCGGCGCATCGGGCCTGCTCGCGTTCGGCGTGAAGGGCGGTCTCGCGCCCGGCGTGAAGTTCATTGAAGCCGCTCAGATGATGAGCCATCTGGTGAACATCGGCGATGCGCGAACGCTGATCAGTCACCCCGCATCCACCACGCACCGCCAGCTCGACGCCGCGCAGCAATTGGCGGCCGGGGTGTTGCCCGATATGATCCGCATCTCGGTGGGGCTGGAGCATATCGACGACATCTTGTGGGATATCGATCAGGCGCTCGCCGTGGCGCACCGATAGATCGGCTTCTTCTCTGCGCTTGCATCGACTACCTGAGCTGACAACGACGCGCGCCGCGGCGAGCCTGTGCGCCATCGCGGCATGCTGGGCCTTCAGTGTGAGCCCGGTTGTCGCGCAAGACGCCGCTGCCAGACCGTCCCCAAGCACCACAAGCAGTGATGCAGGTGTGGCGCCACCAACCCGACTGCGGATCGGCCTTGCGCTCGGCGGCGGCGGCGCGCGCGGGGCCGCACACATCGGCGTGCTCGAGGTGTTGGAGCGCTTGCGCATTCCGGTGGACTGCGTCGCCGGCACGAGCATGGGCGCGGTCGTCGCGGGCGCTCTCGCCGCGGGCGTCACCCCGGCGGCGATGCGCGCCGAGCTTGCGCGAGCCGACTGGTCCGACATGTTCATCGACGAACCCGGCTGGGACGAGCGCAACTTTCGCGGCAAGCGCCTCACGCAGCGCTTTTTGTCCGGCACCGAGATCGGCGTCAGCGGCAAAGGCCTTCAATACCTGCCCGGTGTGCTGACCGGGCAGAAGATCAAGCTGTTCCTGAACCGGCTGGTGCACGACGACCGCGGCGAGCGAGACATTGAAGCGTTGCCGCTGCTGCTCTCGATCATCGCCACCGACATCGGCAGCGGCGAGCGCGTCGTGATTCGCGATGGCAGCCTGAGCAAGGCCATGCGCGCGAGTATGTCGATCCCGGGTTTGATGGCGCCGGTGGAGCACGCTGGGCGCTCGCTCGTCGACGGCGGCCTGGTCGACAACGTTCCGGTGCGCGAAGTGCGCGAACGTTGCAATGCCGACGTCGTGATCGCCGTCAACGTCGGGTCGCCGCTGCTCGACGCGAAACAGGTGAGCTCGCTGTTCAGCGTGGCGGCGCAGATGGTGGGCATCCTGACCGAGCAGAACGTGGGCCAGTCGCTGGCGCTGCTGCGCCCGGGCGACGTGTACATCAAGCCCGACATGGGCGACATCGGGTCGGCGGACTTCGAGCGCCACAGCCAGGCGATTCAGCGCGGTGTTGAGGCGGCGCTCGCCGGCGCCGCGCAACTGCGCGCGCTGGCGCTGAGCGAGGCCGAATATGCAGCCTGGTGGATGAGCATCGCGGCCGCGCAGGGCCGCGCGCCGATGGTCGATTCGGTCGAGGTGGCAGGCTTGCCGCAGCTCGACCCGAAGGCGGTGCTGCGCCACGTGACGCAGCCGCTCCGGCAGACGCTCGACACGGCGCGCCTGCACCGCGATCTGCTGCGCGTGTACGGCGACGCACACTTCGAGAGCGTCGACTACGCGCTGGTGCCGCAAGGGGCGAAAGGGGCGCAAGGGCCACAAGGGCCACAAGGGGCGCAAGGGGCGCAAGGGGGCCAAGGGACGCAAGGGCCCCAAGTGCCGCAAGTGCCACAAGTGCCGCAAGGGCCGCAGGGCGAGCGCCACGTGTTGCGTGTGATGCCGATTGCCAAGCGCTGGGGGCCCGACTTCCTGCGCTTCGCGGCGGGCTTGAACAGCACGCTCAAGCGCGGCTCCACCTACAGCCTGCGCGGCGCCTATCAGAAGACGCTGCTGAATCGCCTGGGTGGCGAACTGATGCTGACGGGCGAGGTGGGCAGCACGTCAGCGCTGACGCTCGATGTGCATCAACCGCTCGACCCTTGGCAGCGCAGTTTTGTCGAGATCGGCGCGCGTGCCGCTCGCAGCGCAACGATCGTCTTCGAAGACGAAGACAAGCTCAGCGAATACGAGGTGCGCAGCCAAACTTATAGCGTGGCAGCTGGCTTGAACCTGGGCCTCGTCGGGCAGTGGCGGCTGGGCTGGATGGGCCAGAGCAAGCGCTACGAACTGGACACCGGCTTGGCGGTGTTTCCGCGTGGGCCGTTTCGCACGCCGGGCTGGTTCACGGCGCTCGACTTCGATCAGCTCAACCATCCGAATTTTCCGTCCGAGGGCTGGTCAGCCAGGGCCGATTACTTCGCCCCGAACGGCGGAAGTTTCACCCGCCTGAACCTCGAGGCGCGCGCCGCTAGGCAGGCCGGCGCGTTCGTGATCGCCGGGCGCTTGGCGCACACCAGCTCGCCACGCGGCGTGCTGCCGTTTCACGAAGCGGCGTCGCTCGGCGGGCTGCTCAATCTGTCGGCCTTCGGGGCAGGGCAGTTCCTGGGCGACGACGTGCAGTACGCGCAAGTTCGCGCCGAGCGCGTGTTGCAACGCCTGCCCATCGGCCTGAGCGGCGACTTGCGCGCCGGCATCGCGCTCGAGGCCGGGCGCGTGGGCGTGCGCTACACCGAAACGTCGCGCTCGGGATGGCAAGACTCGGTGTTCCTGTACCTCGGTGGGGCCACGCCGATCGGTCCGCTGTACCTGGGTTACGCGCGTTCCAGCAGCGGCACCGCGAACGCCTACCTGTTCATCGGCAGCCTTTGATGGCAGCAGCGGTGCGCCGTGAGCGCAGCGTGCGCTGCCGAAGTACAGTTGGGGCCGAACGGAGGTGCGCATGAACATGAATGAACCTGCCCGCATGAACGCAGAACGCGATGAACAAGCCTTGGTGCTGCGAGAGGCGGACTCTCGCGGCGTGGTCACGCTCACGCTGAACCGGCCGCAGGCCTTCAACGCGCTGTCGGAAGCGATGCTCGCGGCGCTGCAAGCCGAGTTCGATTCGCTGAGCGCTGACGAGAGCGTTCGTGCGATCGTTCTCGCCGCGGCCGGCAAGGCGTTTTGCGCCGGGCATGACTTGAAAGAGATGCGCCGTGACCCGTCGTTGCCTTACTACCGCAAGCTGTTCGATCAGTGCACGGCGCTGATGCTGAGCGTGCAGCGCGCGCCGGTGCCGGTGATCGCCAAGGTGCATGGCATGGCCACGGCGGCCGGTTGCCAACTGGTGGCGATGTGCGACCTGGCGGTGGCGGCGAGCACGGCGCAGTTCGCCGTCAGCGGTGTGCGCTACGGGCTGTTCTGCTCGACACCGAGTGTGGCGCTGTCGCGCAACGTCGGCCGCAAGGCGGCGTTCGAGATGCTGGTGACGGGAGAATTCATCAGTGCCGAGCAGGCGCGCGACAAGGGCCTGATCAATCGTGTGGCGCCATCGGAAGATCTCGATGCCGAAGTGGAACGGCTCGTCGCGTCGATCCTCGCCAAGCCGCGCGTCGCCATCGCCATGGGCAAGCAGTTGTTCTATCGCCAGATCGAGAAAGGCATCGCCGCGGCGTACGAAGACGCAGGGCAGACGATGGCGTGCAACATGATGGACAGCGCCGCGCTCGAGGGCGTGCAGGCGTTCATCGAGAAACGCCCGCCGCGCTGGCCGGCGACCTGAAGCGCGCCGACTCGGCGCAGTCGGGGGCAAGCAGGGGCAGCCGCGGGAAGCGCTGGCAAGCGCGGGAAAAGGGGCGCAGTAGCACCCGATACATGCGGCCGCATCTGTAGCGTCTTCTCACTCGATACGCGCGTCTGCCGCCGCGCGGCGCGCAGCGCATCACGGTCAAATCGCGCAGACCGTGAATTCAATGCGCCCGGCGTGCCCTCGTGGTCGGCCGACGCTGCGTTTGATGCGGCGCCCGGCCGATGATCCTCATCCCGCGGTCGGTGTCGCACCGCTGCGGCAGCCTCGGCGAAATCCGTTTCACCTATGAACGCATTCAAGTTCGCACTGCTCGGCCTGTTCGGCGTGATCGGCTTGCTGATCTCGACCTTCGGGCCGTTCAAGATTCCGTACGCCGAGGCGATGGCCAAGGCCTACTACCGCTATGCCATCGCGGGCATTCTGGTCGTCTTGTTCTTGCTCGGCGGGTTGATCGCGATCGCGGTGAAGCTGCTGGACCCGAATCACTTCAAGTCGCAAATCGTTCGCATCGTGCAAGAGCGAACCCAGCGCGAGCTGGTGCTCGACGGCGAACTCCAGCTCAGCTGGTTTCCCAAGCTCGGCTTCAACGCCGGCAAGGCCACGCTGAGCCAGCGGCGCAGCGCGCGCGAGTTCGCGTCGATCGACAGCGCACGCGTCACGATTGCCTGGCTGCCGTTGCTGCGGCGCCAGGTGCTCGTCGATTCGGCCGAGGTCGACGGCCTGCGCGCGCAATTGGTGCGCTTCAAGGACGGCAGCAGCAACATCGACGATCTGCTGAAAGACGTCGCAAGCATTTCCCCCGCGAACATCGACGTGCAAGGCCTGGTGCTGAAACGCTCGACCCTCCAATGGAATGACGAAGTCGTGTTCGAGCGCGGCAGCCTGAACGACGTGAGCATCGAGGTCGGCCGCCTCGCCGATGGCCTGGCGGCGCCCGTCAACGCGAGCATGCGCGTCGACGCGCCTCAGGCCGGCATCGACGCCCGCCTGAGCCTGAAAGGCCGGCTGCTGTTCGACGCGCAAGCCGGGCGCATCGAATTCGCGAAGCTCGACGCGCAGCTCGACGGCAAGGCGCTGGGCGTCGACAACCTGGCGCTCACCATCAAAACCGACCTGACAGGGCATTTGGGCTTGCTCACGCTGAGCGCGGAAAACCTGGTGGCCACGTCGTCCAGCAAATCGGGCTTGAGCGTGCTCAACGCGCGCCTCGTCGCGCCGGAGTTGCGCTTCATCGAGCGGCGCTTTCAGGGAAGCCAGCTCGGCATGGACTTGAGCGTGGCGCACCCCGACCAGACCCTGACCGCGTCGTTCCAGGTGCCGAGCTTCGAGTCAACCGGCCACACGCTGCGCGGCGCCGCAAGCAGCGCGCAGCTGTCACTGAGAGGTTCCGGTGCGCAGGTGCGTGCACAGATGGCGAGCCCCGTCTCGTTCGACCTCGGCGCAGGGCCGCGCATCGAGTTCGAGGCCATCGACCTGAGCGTAGACGCCAACCATCCCGCGCTGAGCGCGCAGCTTCCGCTCGCCGCGAACGGCAAACTGATTCTCGACCTGGCGCAGAAAAGCATGCACCTCGCGCTGACCGGCAAGCTTGCCGGCAGCGACCTGCGCGGGCAGGTCGCGCTCAGCGACTGGCGCCGCCCGCACTGGACCTTCGAGCTGGCGAGCAGCGGCCTCGACCTCGATGCGCTGCTTGCCCAACCCTGCCTGGGCCGCTGGAGCGACGATGCCTTGCCGTTCGATGCGTCGTTTCTTCGTGACCTGACGCTGGCCGGCCGCTTGCGCGCCGAGAAGCTGAAACTCTGCGGCCTGAGCGCACACAACGTCGCGACGCAGTTCGACGCGCAACGCGCCGCGCTGCACATCGCGCCCATCACGGCCCAGGCCTACGGCGGCGCGGTCGAGGCGTCGATCGGCATCGACGCGGCAGGGGCCTCGCGCTTGTCGAGCAAGGGCAGCTGGAACGACATCGACCTGCGCGCGGTGCGCGCCGAAGTCGCGCAGTTGCCGTGGCTCGAAGGGCGAGCCGAATTTGCCTGGGACCTGCAGACGCAGGGCGGCAGCGTCGGCAGTTTGCGAGCCGGCCTGGCCGGCCCGGTGTCGCTGGCGGTCGTGTCGGGCAAGATCAGAGGCGTCGACTTGCGCGCCGCGATGTTCGAGGGGCGCGGCGAGATCGGCAAGGCGACGCCCGCGCGCGTGCACGCCTACAACGCCGACGCCGGCACGGCCTTCAGCGACCTGAAAGCGCGCATCGAGTTGGGCGAGGGGCGCATGCGCAGCCAGAACATCGAGCTGCACAACGCCTTGTTCCACGCCACGGGGGGTGGCGAGCTGGTACTGGACAGCGGCGTACTCGATCTGCGCCTGGTCGCGAGTGCCAACCGGGCGACGACGGAGCTTGCGGCGTTCTCCGGGATGGGTGTGCCGATTCTGGTCGACGGGCCGTGGCGCCAGCCGAGATTCGCGTTTGATTTTGGCGCGGCCAGCCACCCCGGCGGCAGCACTGCGCCCAAGCAGCACGACGCCGCTGCCGAGCCTGCGGCGCCGCCGGCCCCGGCGAGTGTTGCCGTGTCCGCGCTTGTGCCCCGCGCAGCGGCGCTGCGCGCTGGGCGTTAGCGGCAGCTCATCGTCGCGGAGCAGTTGCGCGAATGCGCGATTCGCTCGAAGATCGTCATGAACGTTTCCCGGTCGTGTCGACGATGACGATTCAGCCGATGCGCACGGGTTCGGATTTGCTGACGCCTGCAACGGCATAGCCCTCGACGACCCGCAGCCAAGCCCGCCACCCCACCACCGACAACCCGACGAACACCAGGTACAGCACGGTCGTCAACCACAGCCCCTTGTAAGCGAACAGCCCGACGCTGACGACGTTGACGACGATCCATGTCGGCCAGTTCTCGACGTACTTGCGACCGAGCAGCCACTGGCCGATGACGCTGGCCGCGGTGGGGAAGGCGTCCCACCAGGGGACGTCGGTGTCGGTGGCGGTGGCTAGGAAGGCGCCTGTGGCCGGCCAGGCGACGGCCAGCGCCGCCAGTGCGAGCCAGCGGCCGCGTGCGCTCAAGCGGCGCACCCGCAGCGCGCTGCCGTCGGGCTGCGTGCCGCGCAGCCATTGCCACCAGCCCCAGCCGGCGATGGCGGCGAAGAAGATTTGCAGGCTTGCTTCGCCGTACAGCTTTCCGTCCCAGAACAACCCGAAGTAAAGCAGCGAGCTGATGATGGCCAGCGGCCAGCCCCAGGCGTTGACTCGGATGTTGCACGCGACCATCGCCAGCGCGAGCACAAAGGCCACCAGCTCCAGCCGCGTGACAGGTGCGCCCCACAGCGTGAAGGCTGGCGCGAACAGCGGCGCCAGCAGATCGAGCAGGGCGCTCACGGGCGGTGCGCGTTCAGCGCCGTG
>JANOLA010000160.1:0-4127 GCA_031419535.1 Burkholderiales bacterium
TCCAGCGTCGATTGGTTCAGGCGCCCCACCACCGCGTCGTAGGCGCGTTGTGCGCTCTCCACGTCGCGCGCGAGCACGGCGCCTTCGTCGCGCATGCCCTTCATTTGCAAGAGCTTGGTGCGCTGGGTCTCGAGCGATGCGCGCAACTCGGCGACGCGCTGGCGGTTGATGTTGGCCGAGACGCCCACGCTGCTGGTGGCGCGGCGCGTTTCGGTTTCGATCTTGGTTTTCAGGCCTTCGATGCTGAGCTTGACTTCAACGACTTGCGGATGGTTGTCGCCCAGGCGATTGCTCATTTCCTGCAACCGCAACTCACTGCGCGAGAGTTCCCCCTTGAGGCCACTGATGATGCTGCTGCCCATCACCTCTTGCATTTCATCGACCGAGCCGCGCTGCGCTTGCGCCTGGCGCACGCCCGATTCGGAAGCCAGCGCCTGCAAGGCGACCAACTGCGACGACAACGCGTTCAGCTTGGCGTTTTCGATATCCAGGCGCTCATCGGTCGTGATCACGCCTTTGTCTTGCTGGAAGGTGGACAGCTTGGTTTGCGCCGCTTCGAGCTTTTCACGCGCGTCCTTCGAGCGAACGTCGAAGAAGTCGGAATACTTCTTGGCCGGGTCGACGCGCATCTCGAGCCCGGTTTCCAGGTAGGCCTGCGCGAACGCATTCGCCAGCGCGGCGGCAAAGTCCGGGTCCGGCGCTCGGTACGTCAGATTGAGAACGCTCGACGCCCGGCCGGGCTGCACCAGCATCGCCTTCTGGAACATCTCGCCGAGCCAGGTTTCGATGGCGATCTTGCCTTCGGTGGCTGTGACCCATTGCTCGCGCACCTGCGGGTTCTGCACGAGCTTGAGGTTGCGCACCACGCGCGCCGCGACCCGGTCGCTCTGGATGATCTCGACCTGGGTTGCCATGAACAGCGGCGAAGCCATGCCGCCGAACATCATCGAAGACACCGGGTCGGGCTTGGTGTCGACGATCAGCACCGCGTTGGCGGTGTACATCTTCGGCGTGCGCATCGTCACGCCCACCGTCGCCGCCACCGTGACGATGAGCACGAGCAGCGCGATCCACCAGCGCGCACGCAGGATGGCAAGGATCTGGGCGGGGCTCATGTCGTGCTCACTTCAAGGCCTGCTTCAGAACAGGCTCTCGCGCACGTACACCACGTCGTCGGCGCGCACCAGGTCTTCCATCGTCGGCTGCAGCACCTGGGTCTTGCCGTCCGTGCCCTTGCGGTGGATGCGCAAGCCCTTTTCGGTGCCGCGCTGGGTGAGGCCACCGCTGCTGGCCAGCACTTGCATCAGCGTCATGCCGCGCTCCAGCCGCAACGTGCCGGGGCGCTGCACTTCGCCGTAGATGTAGATGACAGGCGCACGGTCGACGAAGAGCACATCGCCGTTTTGCACGAACAGGTCGTCAGCGCGGCGCTCGCTGCGCACAATGCTTTGCAAGTCCAACTCCCGGCGAAACGGTTGGCCGTTGCGCGTGCCCACCAAGGTCACGACATCGGCTCCGCCGGGCGCAATGCCGCCGGCGGTGGCCAGCAGGTCAGACAATCGCATGTCCGCTGTTTCAACCGGGTAGCGCCCAGGGCGGCCCACCTGGCCGAGCACCGAGACCTGGCTGCCGCGCACCTGCACGACGAGCAGGCTCACTTGTGGCTGCCTCAGAAAATTGCCGTTGCGCAAGCCGTCGGCGATCGCTTTTTCGGCCTGCGTGACGCCCAGGCCGCCCAGGCGCACGCTGCCCAGCAGCGGGTAGCTGATGTTGCCGGTGTCGCCGATTCGGGTTTCAAGCGACAGGTCGGGTGATTGATAGACCGTGATGCGCACCACGTCGCCCGGGCCCAGGCGGTATTCGGCGGGGGCTTGGGCGTGGGCTGGTGCACCGACGAACAGGATTGTCAGGATGAGAATCGCGACGGTGTGAAGGAAAGAGTTCACTTTGTCGGCGCTCAGTGGGTTGCAAGCGGGTTGAATATCGCCTCCCCGCGTGCTTGCGCCACGGCGCACAAGCGCGCATCGGCGCAAGCAAATTCAGCTGGGCCGTCTTCCCTCAACAACACGAACGCGCCGAGTTGAAGGGCGTCCAGGGCGCGCAGCCCATGCGTCCTGGCATGCTCCGCCAGCAGTCTCCTGGCGGTGACGACTTGCGCATTGCCGAGAGGCACTACATGCCAGCGCAATGCCTGTTCATCGAATAGATCGATCATTTCACTCACTGCGTCAGCGGCTGCAATGCCCTCTCGGTGGCGACGCCACAGGACTGAATGAAACTCCACAGGAGCCAACTCCGACACCCACACATCACCGCCAGACGCAGCCACCCGGGCTGTGATTTCGGGCGTGCCCAACTCCTCTACAAAGAGTTTTGCAAGAGCGGAAGTGTCGAGGAACAACCTCAAAGCCGCTCCTCGCGGCCATCGACGACCTCTTGAGCAAGATCGCCTCGGCCGATCATGATCTTGCGCGCGCGAACGTATGGCGGAGTAGCCTCCGCTGACTGACTGACCATCGATGGAGGCGCGCTTGGGCGGGACACTTGACGCAAGAGGAGGTCAGCGATCGAGAGCTGAACCGCGTCAAACTCGTCGATCCGCCGGTGGAGTTGCTCGCGCAGGGTCATGATTGCGCTCCTGAACTCGATCGACGCTCGTCCTGCCCGTTGGGATCACTATGCGAATTGCGGACAAGCGCGACACGCTTCATTTCTTCCCCCCCAAGCCCTTGCTGAGCACGTCGGCAGCGATCGGGCTGCTGGCAGACAGGTCGACCGGGGGCGGAGCGGCGATGACCACCGGGGCCGGCGCCGCACCCGTGTTCGCGCCCGGCTTGAGCCCGAGGCCTTTGTTGATGGCGTCCGACGCCAAGTCCCCCGCCTTCGGTATGGCCGCTGCGGCGGCAGCGTCTTGGGTCGCCTTCGCAGCAGAAGCGGCGGCAGCGGCGCCTTCGGCGAACTTGCCGACGTATTGCACCCGGGCGGCGGAGCGCATTGTCTTCATGTCACTGTCGATGAGCTTGCGCTTCGCGTCGTTCAGCAAAAACTGCTCGATCGCGGGCTTGGCACGCGCTTCGTCCACCGGCTCGCTCTTGGTGCCGGCGAGCACGATCACTTGCGCTCCGTTCGCCGAGGGCAACAGCATGGCCTGACCGTCTTTCATTTTGGCAAACGTGTCGAGCATGTTCAGCGGCAGTTGCTCGGCCGGGCGCACCGCTTGGTTGCCGGCGAAGCGGAAGTTGTTGGCCTTGAGGTACTCGACGAAGTCATTCACCGTCTTGGCGGCCACCAGCTTGGCGCGCAGGCCTTCTACTTGGTCGGGTTTGGCTTCGATGGCAATTTCCTGAATGCTGTAGATGCGCCGGTCTTTGAACAGGCCAGGCTTATCGGCGTAGTACTTGCTGATCTCTTCGGGAGTGGGCTTGGCCGCGCCTTCGCCCACTCGCTCAATATAGGCCCGTGCCACGATTTCGCGCTTCGCGGCTTCGAGTTGCTGCACGACGCGCGGGTCGCGGTCGACCTTCAGTTCCTGCGCCTTCTGGATCGCGATTTCCTGGTCAATCAGACGCTCCAGCGCCTGCCGGCTCGCGGCGTCAGCCTGCTCGGGCTTGAGCCCGCGCTGCTGTTGCAGCACGAAGTTGATCTGGTGGACTGAGATTTCTTCCTTGTTGACCTTGGCCGCGACCTGGCTCGCAGGTTTGTCCTTGCTGGCGCCGCTGCAACTGGCGAGTACGAGGGCGACGCACGCGGTTGCTAGGATCAACGAACGCTTTACAGACATGGCGCTCGCCGTGGGAGAGGTGCGGTGGACGGGCGAGTTCATGAGCGGCCTTTCCCTTGGATGTCAGATGTGCGCCCCAACCGGGCAGCGTGGCATGGAGAACCCCCATGCCATTCAGTTGCCGAGTTTACTGGTGAAGGTAGGTGGGCCCGCCCCCCCTGGACACATGGGGTGTGACAGGCAAACCGTGGCTCAACTGCCCCAGATCAGCACTTGATCCCCACATGCAACGCCACCACCCCGGCGCTCATGTTGTGCACGTCCACATGGCCGAAGCCGGCTGTCTTCATCATCGCCTTGAGTTCGGCCTGGCCGGGGTGGACGCGGATCGACTCGGCGAGGTAGC
>JANOLA010000161.1:0-2205 GCA_031419535.1 Burkholderiales bacterium
CCGCCGTGTGGCCGAGGAAGAACGCCAGCACGAGCGTGGCCGACAGCGTGACGATGCCGATGAAGACACCGCCCACGCCGCCCCAGATGATGAAGTAGCCGAGCAGCACCGCCGCCAGCGCCGCCAGGCCCACCGCGAGCAGCAGCGCCGCGAAGGTGAGGCCACCGCCGTCGAAATTGATCGCGAGCACGCCGTAGCCGTAACCCGCGAGGCCGAAGAAGAAGGTCTGGCCGAACGAGAGAATGCCCCCGTACCCCCAGATCAGCGACAGCCCGAGCGCCATGAAGATCCACAGCAGCAGGTAGGCGATGTTGCCCACCGAGTAGGAATCGGCGACGAGCGGGTAGGCGAGCATCAGCGCGAACACCACGCCGAAGGAGGACCAGAAGCCCCGCCCGTTGCCGAGCGTCTGGGGACCGTTGAGCCGATCGAACATTCGTGGGTGCCTCAGCGCGTGCGCCGGCCGATCAGGCCCGACACGCCTTCGGGCAGGATGCGGATGATGATGATCACCGCGACCAGCATGCCGATCTGGCCGACGATCTGGCCCGCGCTCGCGTTCAGGATCGTGCGCACCGCCGCGAGGAACATGCCGGCCGGCGCGGTGCCGAGCAGCACGTTGGAGCCACCGACGACGACGGTGACGAAACTCTCGACGATGAAGGTCGCTCCCATCGTGGGAATCAGCGTCATCGTCGGTGCGAAGAGGGCCCCGCAGAAGCCCGCGAGCGCCGCGCCGATGCCGAAGCTCAGCGCATAGATGTTGCCGACCTTCACGCCCAGCGCCTGCGCGATCGCCGGGTTTTGCATCGTCGCGCGGGCGTGCAGGCCGAAGCGCGTGCGCATGAAGATGAAATAGATGAGCGCCAGCGCCGCGACGGCACCGCCGATCAGCACCAGCCGGTAGGTCGAAAACGTGTACTCGCCCACCGAGAAGCTGCCCTTGGGCGTGCCCACGCCGGCGAGCGACGAGCCGAACACGATCAGCATGCCCTGTGTCACCACCAGGCTCAGCCCCCAGGTGGCGAGCAGCGAATCGAGCGGGCGCTTGTAGAGTTTGCGCACCAGCAGCACTTCGATCACCACACCGATCACGCCCGCCGCCAGCGTGCCGCACAGCTGCGCCAGCGGCAACGGCACGCCGCCGTGCACCAGGCCCACCGTGACGTAGGCGCCGCACATGATCAACTCGCCGTGCGCCATGTTGATCACGCCCATCATGCCAAAGATGATGGCCAGGCCCGCGGCCGAGAGAATCAGGAAGGCGAAGACGTCGGCGAACTGGTAGAGGATCGAGAAGAGTTCAGCGAACATGGGCCCGGCCACAAAGTTGAAGCGCTACCCCTGCAGAAAACGCTCCGGGCCACGAAGGCCCGGAGTGTGGGGATCGAGAAAGCTTAGCTCTTCTTCTTGGGCAGGTCCGACGGCGAGTACTGCTTCTTGTCGTTGTTCTTCGTCAGGTCGCAGCCGATCTGGCCCAGCCAATACGGTTGAATGACGCCGTAGTCCTTGACCACTTTGACCTCGTGCTTCTCGCCCACGGAAATGAGGCGCATGCGGTGCGAGGTGTGCTGGCTCTTCGGGTCGATGCAGATCTGGCCTTCAGGCGCCTCGATGCAGGCCTTGCCGGTGCCGATGAACTTGCGGATGTCGGCGAGCTTGGTCGACTTCGCGCCTTCCACCATCTGCTTGTACATGTAGACCGCGGTGTAGGCGTTGTAGCCCATGTCGTTGATGTAGGTCTCGCTCGGGAACTTGGCGCGCCAGCGCTTCTTGAACGCCTCGGCCGGCGCGGTGTCCACTTCCTCGAACCAGTTCGCGGTGGCGTGCATGCGGTTCAGCGCGGGCGGCGCGAAGCGCTTGTGCTCGAAGCCGAGCATCACCTTGATCGACGAGCCCATCGGCAGGTTCAGCTTCGCGGCGGCGGCCTGCTCGAAGAACGAGTCTTGCGCGGCGCCGACGTTGATCGTCAGAATCCAGTCGGGCTTGGCCTTCTGGATGTTCTGGATCGTCTGCGCGAACTGCGACACGCCCAGCGGAATGAACTCCTCGCCGACGACCTTGCCGCCCAGCGTTTTCAGGATCGTGCGGTTCCATTCGGCCGAGAGCTGGCCGAAGTTGTAGTCGGCGGCGATCACGTAGACGTTCTTGCCGAAGGTTTCCACCATGTAGGGAATCAGCGTCGAGAACTGCTGCTCGGGGATG
>JANOLA010000162.1:0-2759 GCA_031419535.1 Burkholderiales bacterium
CTACCCCTGAGCTAACCGCCCCAACCGGCGTTTTGGCAGGCGCCGGAAGGAGCGGGATTGTGCCACACGGGTCCGGCCCATTGGCTGCCCATTGGCTGCCCCTGGGCTGGCTCAGGCGGCGGCCAACGCCCGGCGCCACACCGTCTTGCCGCCGCTGGCCTTGTCGATCTCGGCCAGCACCGTGCCGTGCGCGGCGAGCTCGTCGCCGAGCGCCTCGAGCACCAGCAATTCGAGCTTGCGCAGGTCGATGGGCTCGAAGCCAGGCTCGAACTCGGAAGACTCGCCGGCATCGATGACGAGCGACTTCTGGCCGCGCGTCATTCGCAGGTAAACCTCGGCGAGCAACCCAGCATCGAGCAGCGCACCGTGCAGCGTGCGGCTGGTGTTGTCGACTTCGAGCCGCTTGCACAGCGCGTCGAGCGAGTTCGACTTGCCGGGAAACATCTCGCGCGCCAGGATCAGGCTGTCGGTGACGCGAGCGACACGCGTCTCGAAGCGCGGCTTGTCAATGCGTTCGAGCTCGTTATCCAGAAAGCCGACGTCGAACTCTGCGTTGTGGATGATGATTTCGGCGCCGTCCACGTACTCGAGCAGCTGATCGGCCACCGCCGCGAACAGCGGTTTGTCGGCCAGGAACTCGTCGCCGAGGCCGTGCACCTTGAACGCGTCTTCGTGGCTCGCACGCTGCGGGTTCAGGTAGAAGTGCAGGTTGCGCCCCGACAGGCGGCGATTGAGCATTTCCACGCAACCGATTTCGATGATTCGGTCGCCGCCCTGCGGGCTCAGGCCGGTCGTTTCGGTGTCCAAAAAGACTTGTCGCATCGTCATGCCTTCAATGGGGTCGAGCCGGTCTGGCGCGCGCCCCATGCCCAGAGGGCAATCCCAGCCAGCGCCATGGGCACGCACAGCCACTGGCCCATGCTCAAGTTCAGCGCCTGCAGGCCCAAGAAGCTGTCGGGCTCGCGAAAGAACTCGGCAATGAAGCGCAGGGCGCCATAGCCGATCAGGAACGCCCCCGACACCTGCCCCAATGCACGGGTCTTTCGCGCATAGACCCACAGCAGCACGAACAGCAGCAGTCCTTCGAGCGCGAACTGGTAGAGCGGCGAGGGGTGCCGCGCGATGTTCGTTCCTGACTGTGGGAAAGCCATCGCCCAGGGCAGGCTGGGGTCGGCGGCGCGCCCCCACAGCTCGCCATTGATGAAATTGCCGATGCGCCCCGAAGCCAGGCCGGTCGGCACGCAGGGCGCGACGAGGTCGGCCACCTCCAGGAACTTGCGGCCGCGGGCGCGCGCGAACCACAGCATCGCACCCACCACTCCCAACAAGCCCCCGTGAAATGCCATGCCGCCCTTCCACACGGCAAAGATTTCGAGCGGATGCGCGGCGTAGTAGCCGGGCTTGTAGAAGATCACATAGCCGAGCCTGCCGCCGATCACGACGCCGAGCACGCCGAAGAACAGCAGGTCCTCGACGTCGCGGCGCGTCCAGCCCGAAGGCGCGAACTGCGGGTGCTTGACGCGCAGCGTCGCAAGCCAGATGAACAGTCCGAACGCGACGAGGTAAGTCAGGCCGTACCAATGAATCGCCACCGGACCGAGTTGCAACGCGACCGGGCTGAATTGAGGGTGAACCAGCATCTGCCGATGATAAGGGCCCGCCTGCGAGCACCCGCACCCGCGCCCGCGGCACTGGGCTCAGGTTCAACGAGAGCGTCGCGCGGCTGGCTATAGTTCGAGCTTCATCGCTCAAACGTTTCAGCTCACGGATCCGCCATGACCTCCAATCGCCGCTCGAAAAACATCACCGAAGGCGTGGCCCGCGCGCCAAACCGCTCGATGTACTACGCCCTGGGTTACGAAGAGGGCGACTTCAAGAAGCCGATGATCGGCGTGGCCAACGGCCACTCGACGATCACGCCGTGCAACTCCGGGCTGCAAAAACTCGCCGACGCGGCCGTGGCCGGCATCGAGGAGGCCGGCGGCAACGCGCAGATCTTCGGCACGCCCACCATCAGCGACGGCATGGCGATGGGCACCGAAGGCATGAAGTACAGCCTGGTGTCGCGCGAGGTGATCGCCGACTGCATCGAGACCTGCGTCGGCGGCCAGTGGATGGACGGCGTGCTCGTCGTCGGTGGCTGCGACAAGAACATGCCCGGCGGCATGATGGGCATCTTGCGCGCCAACGTGCCCGCGATCTACGTCTACGGCGGCACCATCCTGCCGGGCCACTACAAGGGCCAGGACCTGAACATCGTCAGCGTCTTCGAGGCGGTGGGCCAGTTCAGCGCCGGAAAAATGTCAGAGGAAGACTTCAAGCAGATCGAGCGCCGCGCCATCCCCGGCAGCGGCTCGTGCGGGGGCATGTACACGGCGAACACGATGAGTTCGTCGTTCGAGGCGCTGGGCATGAGCCTGCCGAGTTCGAGCACGATGGCCAACCCGCACGCCGAGATCGTGGACACGGCGCGAACGGCGGCGCGTGTGCTCGTCGACGCGGTGAAGGCGGATCGCAAGCCGCGCGACATCGTGACGCGCAAGTCGATCGAGAACGCGGTGGCCGTGATCATGGCCACCGGCGGCTCCACCAACGCGGTGCTGCACTTCCTGGCGATTGCGCACGCGGCGCAAGTGCCGTGGACGATCGACGATTTCGAGCGCATGCGGCGCAGAGTTCCGGTGCTGTGCGATCTCAAGCCCTCGGGCAAGTACCTGGCGGTGGATCTGCACAAGGCCGGCGGCATTCCGCAGGTCATG